>NZ_JBIWKB010000014.1:0-13976 GCF_044765425.1 Streptomyces sp. NPDC102462
CCGGCGAACAGCGGCGTCGCGAACATCAGCAGCATGATCGTGCCGTGCATCGTGAACGCCTGGTTGAACTGCTCGTTCGACATGATCTGCAGACCAGGCCGGGCCAGCTCGGCGCGCATGATCAGCGCCATCACGCCGCCGATCAGGAAGAACGCGAACGACGTGACGAGGTACAGCGTCCCGATCGTCTTGTGGTCGGTGGTCGTCAGCCACTTCACCACGACGTTGCCGGGCTGCTTGCGCCTGACCGGCAGCTCGTTCTCGTACGAGTCTTCAGCTGCCGCGGCACCCTGGGGTTCGTTGAGGATGCTCACAGGTTTGTCGTCTCCCGGTTCTTCTCGTGGCTCGTCTGCGCGATGCCCGCGGGAATGTAACCGGTCTGCCCCTTCTTGGCGAGGTCCTTGAGGTGCTGCTCGTAGCGCTCGGGGGAGACGACCTTCACGTTGAACAGCATCCGGGAGTGGTCGACGCCGCAGAGTTCGGCGCACTTGCCGAGGAAGGTGCCCTCCTGATTGGGGGTCACCTGGAAGGCGTTCGTGTGGCCCGGGATGACGTCCTGCTTCATCAGGAACGGCACCACCCAGAACGAGTGGATGACGTCACGCGAGGTGAGGACGAAGCGGACCGTCTTGCCCTTCGGAAGCCACAGCGTCGGGCCCGGGTTGTTGGTCTGCGGGTTCCGGGTGCCCGGCGTACCGACGTCGTAGACACCGCCGGCGCTCGCCGGGAACTCGTCCTTGAACCGGCTCGGAATGGCTTCCAGGTTCTTGTCGGTCTTCGCGTCGCCGGTCGAACCGGGCACGCTCTCGATGTAGTTGAAGCCCCAGCTCCACTGGAAGCCGACCACGTTGACCGTGACGTCGGGCTTCTTCGAGAGGTCCAGGAGCTTCGTCTCGTCCCGGGCGGTGAAGTAGAAGAGCACCGAGATGATGATGATCGGGACCACCGTGTACAGGGCCTCGATCGGCATGTTGTACCGGGTCTGCGGAGGAACCTCGACCTTGGTCCGGCTGCGCCGGTGGAAGATCGCACTCCACAGGATCAGGCCCCACACCAGCACGCCGACGGCGAGCGCGGCAGCCCAGGAGCCCTGCCACAGCGAGAGGATCCGCGGAGCCTCTTCCGTGGTCGGGGTGGGCATACCAAGGCGGGGGAAGTCCTTGTATGTGCAACCGGTAGCGGTCGCCAGGACCAGGCCCGCGGTCATTGCCTGCAGCAGCTTCCGCCGCATCGGGCGCCGCGGCGAGCGGTCGGAGCCGTTGGGACTCACGTAGCGCCTTCCCGAGAGTCTCGCCCGCGCGGTTCGGCTGCGGCCTTCTCGCTGGTCGGTCGCCGCCCTGCGTCGGGCAGGGGTTTGGATGTTTATGCGGACCAAACCCTAGCCCACGCCCTCCGGGGGGGTGCGGGGAGGGGGCCCTTCGCTCCGCGGGTCGCGCCGAGGGGGGTGTTGCGGCTGGGGGTGCCCTGGAGTTCGGGGGCGCTGTGGTTTGGGGGGCGCCTTGGAGCTCGGGGGTTCGGGTTGGTTGGCGGGTGCGGGGGCGTCGTGGCCGTTCGCGCAGTTCCCCGCGCCCCTTTGCGCCCTATAGCTCGGGAGTTCGGGTTCGTTGGCGGGTGCGGGAGCGTTGTGGCCGTTCGCGCCGTTCCCCGCGCCCCTTTGGGGTGGTGCTGTGGGTTTGTGGGTGCGGGAGGGTTGTGGCTTGGCGCGCAGTTCCTCGCGCCCCTTTGGGGGCTTGGTCTGCAGGGGGTTCTAACGTTGCTGTATGGGTTACTTCGATGCCGCTTCTGGGGCTCCTCTTCATCCTGTTGCTCGGCAGGCGTTGGTGGCCTCGTTGGATGAGGGGTGGGCCGATCCCGCGCGGCTGTACCGGGAGGGGCGGCGGGCGCGGATGCTGCTCGACGCCGCGCGGGAGACCGCGGCGGAGGCGGTGGGGTGCCGCCCGGACGAGCTGGTGTTCACCTCGTCCGGGACCCGGGCCGTGCACACCGGGATCGCGGGAGCGCTGGCCGGGCGGCGGCGGGCCGGTCGCCACCTGATCGTGTCAGCCGTCGAACACTCCTCGGTGCTGCACGCCGCCGACGTCCACGAGCGGGACGGCGGCACGGTCACCCGAGTGGCGGTCGACCGATCGGGGGCGGTGGACCCGTCGGCGTACGCGGCCGCGCTGCGTCCCGAGACCGCACTGGCCTGTCTGCAGTCGGCCAACCACGAGGTGGGCACGGTGCAGCCGGTGGCGGCGGTCGCCGAGGCCTGCCGGGCGGCCGGGGTGCCGCTGCTGGTGGACGCGGCCCAGTCGCTGGCGTGGGGGCCGGTCGAGGGCGGCTGGTCGCTGCTGACGGGCAGCGCCCACAAGTGGGGCGGGCCGCCCGGGGTGGGCCTGCTGGTGGTGCGCAAGGGCGTACGGTTCGCGGCCCAAGGACCCGCGGACGAGCGGGAGTCGGGCCGGGCGGCCGGGTTCGAGGACATTCCGGCGATCGTGGCCGCGGCGGCCTCGCTGCGGGCGGTGCGGGCCGAGGCCGCCCAGGAGGCGGTACGGCTGCGGGACCTCACGGAGCGGATCCGGACCCGGGTGCCGGAGGCGGTGCCGGACACGGAGGTGGTCGGCGACGCGGAGCGCCGGCTGCCCGGGATCGTCACGTTCTCCAGTCTCTACGTCGACGGCGAGACGCTGCTGCACGCGCTGGACGCGGAGGGCTTCTCCGTCTCGTCCGGTTCGTCGTGCACCAGCAGCACGCTGACGCCGAGCCATGTGCTGCGGGCGATGGGGGTGCTCAGCGAGGGGAACGTTCGGGTGTCGCTGCCGCCGGGGACGTCCGAGGCGGAGGTCGAGCGGTTCCTGTCGGTGCTGCCGGGCGCGGTGGCGGGGGTGCGGGAGAAGTTCGGCGCGCCGGCGCCGACGCCGGTGACGGAGCCCGCCCGGTCCGGGGCGCTTGTCGTGGACGCCCTCGGCAAGCGGTGCCCGATTCCGGTGATCGAGCTGGCGAAGGTCATCGGGGACGTGCCGGTGGGCGGCGAGGTGCGGGTGCTCTCGGACGACGAGGCGGCCCGGCTGGACATCCCCGCGTGGTGCGAGATGCGCGGGCAGGAGTACGTCGGCGAGGAACCGGCGGACCACGGCACGGCCTATGTGGTCCGCCGGGCGGCCTGAGCGGCGGAGCCCCAAAGGGGCGCGGGGAACTGCGCGACCAGCCACGACGGTCCCGCAGGCGGAGCGTTCGGTCCGCCGGGCGGCCTGAGCGGGTCAGGTGAAGCACGCCGCGACTCGACAGCGCCCCAAAGGGGCGCGGGGAACTGCGCGACCAGCCACGACGGTCCCGCAGCCAAGGACCGTCAATAGCCCCGCAGGGGGCCGCGGGGAACTGCGCGCTCAACCACGACGGCGCCACAGCCAAGGACCGGCAGTAGCCCCCGCAGGGGGCGCGGGGAACTGCGCGACCAGCCACGACGGTGCCGCAGACGACCCACGGCCCATCGCGGCCCATCCAGCGGAGCGTCTGTCAGGCGAGGCGGCTCTGTACTTCGGCCGCCGCGTCATGGCCGTACGCCTTGGTGAAGCGGTCCATGAAGTGGGCGCGGCGCAGCTGGTACTCCTGGGTGCCGACCGTCTCGATGACGAGGGTGGCGAGCATGCAGCCGACCTGGGCGGCCCGCTCCAGGGAGACGCCCCAGGCGAGGCCGGACAGGAAGCCGGCGCGGAACGCGTCGCCGACGCCGGTGGGGTCGGCCTTGCGCTCCTCCTCCGGGCAGCCGACCTCGATCGGTTCGTCGCCGGCCCGCTCGATGCGGACGCCGCGGGCGCCGAGGGTGGTGACCCGGTGGCCGACCTTGCCGAGGATCTCCTCGTCGCTCCAGCCGGTCTTGGTCTCGATGAGGCCCTTCTCGTAGGCGTTGGAGAACAGGTACGTGGCGCCGTCCAGCAGTATCCGGATCTCGTCCCCGTCCATGCGGGCGATCTGCTGGGAGAAGTCGGCGGCGAACGGGATGCTCCGGGAGCGGCACTCCTCGGTGTGCCGGAGCATCGCCTCCGGGTCGTCTGCGCCGATCAGCACGAGGTCGAGGCCGCCGACCCGGTCGGCGACGGTCTTCAGCTCGATGAGCCGCGCCTCGCTCATCGCGCCGGTGTAGAACGAGCCGATCTGGTTGTGGTCGGCGTCGGTGGTGCACACGAAGCGTGCGGTGTGCAGGGTCTCGGAGATGCGCACGGAGTCCGTGTCCACGCCGTGCCGCTCCAGCCAGGCGCGGTAGTCGTCGAAGTCGGAGCCCGCGGCGCCGACCAGGACCGGCCGGGTGCCGAGCTGCCCCATGCCGAAGGCGATGTTCGCGCCGACACCGCCCCTGCGGACATCGAGGTTGTCGACCAGGAACGAGAGCGAGACGGTGTGCAGCTGATCCGCGACGAGCTGGTCGGAGAAGCGACCCGGGAACGTCATGAGGTGGTCGGTGGCGATGGAGCCGGTGACTGCGATGCGCACGGCGAGGACTCTCCTGGAGGGAGGCGGTTTGAACAGTTCACGCTACCCGGTTCGCACAGGGGGCTGAAGTCAACGAAAATAGTCGACAGCAGTTCCTTCTTCGCCCGTTCCGGCCTGTCTACGGTGCCCTCATGACGAACCTCAAGGTCCACTCCCCCGCCCCGGCCGACCTCGAAGGAGACCTGGCCTCGCTGCGCGGCGACTGCGCCCGGATGGCTCCGCGCTGGACGGTGCATCCGGACGCCGACACCCGTCCGGTGCCGCCGTCGCTCATCCACGGGGTGACCGTCCCGCCGCGCTCCGCCCGGCTGCTGGACGCGATGTCGGACTACGGCGACTGAGCCGACCCCACGAGGGCGCGCGGCCTTCCGGCGCGCGCCCATGGGAACCGCGCGCTCCCGTGCCGCGTCCCATCGCCGTCCCCTGGAAGGGGATGCGGGATACGACCCACCAAGGAGCGATGCGGTGAACACCGAGCGACCCGACAACCCCGACACCCCGGACCGGGACGACGAGGACACGGCCGCGGGTACCGCCGAGAGGACCGCGCCGCAGAAGGAGACCGCGAAGAAGCAGGCGAGCGCGGAGGAGCAGGGGAACGCGCAGGAGCAGAACACCGCGGACGCGGACGAGCAAGCGACCCCGGAGAAGGCAGGGTCCGCGCGGGAGCGAGGGGCCCCGCGGGAGCAGGACACCGCCGAGAAGCACGAGACCGCGGAGGAGCGAGGGAGCGCGGGCGAGGGGGATGGCGTGCGGGCCGTGGGGGGTGGGCGGCGGCGGTCCTCCGTGGTGGTGTCCGTCGCGGTGGCCGTGCTGCTGGCCGGGGGTGGCGGAGCCTATCTGGCCGCCACCGCGGGCGGCGGGGCTGACGGCGGTTCGGGCCCGGCGTCCGGTGCCGGCGGCGCTCCCCCGCGGCTCGCCCTGGACGGATACGCGGCGCCGCCGGCGGGCTCGTCGGCGCCGCCGGGCGGCACGAACGGGATCGCGCCGGGTGAGCCAGCTCCGTACGGCGTGACGTACGTGGCGGGCGGCGCCCTGCCCGACGGCCCCGGCTCGGCACCGGTGTACCGGCCCGCGGGCGAGGTCACCGCGGACGAGGTGGCCCGGCTGGCGGCGGCGCTCGGCGTGGACGGGAAGCCGGTGGCCGACGCGGCGGGCTGGCGGGTCGGCTCCGGGAAGGACGGCGCCGGGCCGCGCCTGCGGGTGGCCGGGCAGGCGCCGGGGAACTGGACCTTCCAGCGGTACGCACCCGGCACCGACAACTGCAAGGGCACCACCACCTGCGCGCAGGGCCCCGCCGACCCTGCCGCCGAGCCCGTGAGCGTACCCGCGGCACGGCAGGCGGCGGCACCGGTCCTCAAGGCGCTCGGCCAGGACGACGCGAAGATCGACGCCGGCCAGGTGGTGGGCGCCCAGCGGATGGTGAACGCCGATCCGGTGGTCGGCGGCCTGCCCACGTACGGCTGGACGACCGGGCTGACCGTGAGCGGACAGGGCGACGTGGTCGCCGGCAGCGGGCTGCTGAAGGCACCGGAGAAGGGCGACACCTATCCGGTGCTGAGCGCGCGGCGGACGCTGGACCTGATGAACGCGGCGCCCCGCACCGACCACCGCATGGGCATCGGCGGCTGCGCCGGCCCCGTACCTCTGAAGGACCGGCTGGAGCAGCCGTGCGAGGCCGAGGCGCCGACGGCCGCGCCGCGGCAGGGCACGGCGACCGTACGCGCGGCGGTCTTCGGGCTGGCCGCGCACTCCGTCCGGGGGCGGCAGACGCTGGTGCCGTCCTGGCTGTTCGAGGTGCGGGGGGCGGACGCGCGGGACACCTTCACGGTGACGTATCCGGCGGTGGATCCCGCGTACCTGGGCTCGGCGAGCCCGTCGGCCGCGCCGCCCGCCGAGTCGGGACCCGCGCCGAAGACGCGGGACGTCACCGTGGACGGCTACACGGCCGGCGACTCGGAGCTGACCGTGCGCTTCATGGGCGGGGTGTGCGCCGACTACACGGCGTCCGTCGAGGAGAGCGCGGACCGGGTGACGGTCACGGTGACGGAGAAGCCGTGGCCGGACAAGGTCTGCATCCTGATCGCCAAGGAGTACCGGAAGACCGTGCCGCTGGATGCGCCGCTGGGTGACCGAAGCGTGGTCGGGAAGGACGGCAAGCCGATCCCGGAGGGCGGACGCGGAGTGCTGCCACGGCCGTGAGCGCGCCGTCGGCCCGCTGCGGCGGCGGGGCGACGGCCGTGAGCGCGCCGTCGGCCCGCTGCGGCGGCGGGGCCGGGCACGCCCCTTCGAGGGCGGGAGCACAGACCAAGGCGGCGGCGCCTCGCTCGGGAGGGGCCGCCGCCTTCGGGTGGCTCAGCTGAAGGAGTCGCCGCAGGCGCAGGAGCCGGTCGCGTTCGGGTTGTCGATCGTGAAGCCCTGCTTCTCGATCGTGTCCACGAAGTCGATGGTGGCGCCACCGAGGTACGGGGCGCTCATCCGGTCGGTGACGACCTTGACCCCGCCGAAGTCCTTCTCCACGTCCCCGTCGAGGGAGCGCTCGTCGAAGAAGAGCTGGTAGCGCAGGCCCGAGCAGCCGCCGGGCTGGACGGCCACGCGCAGCGCGAGATCGTCACGGCCTTCCTGGTCGAGCAGGGTCTTGACCTTGGACGCGGCGGCGTCGGTCAGGATGATGCCGTCGGTGACGGTGGTGGTCTCGTCCGATACGGACATCTACATCTCTCCCGGGTTGTACGGAGACTGCTTGCCGACGAGTGCAACCGGCGGGTCCGCGGATTCATTCCGGGCCGGGCATTCGCGTTGTCGCGTTTTTTCCTCTGGATTCATGCTCGCACACGCCCGTGCGCGCGGACAGCGGCCCGTGGGCGACCCGTGCGGGATTCACGTCACATGGACGCTATCGCCATCGTCAAAGTGACATGAAGCGGTTATGATAGATAGCGTCAGGTTGACGAAAAATAGAAAGGGTGCGTGTCGTGACCACCGCCCAGACCCCGGAACTCGACGTACAGCCGAGCCCCCTCGCCCTGCTGCTCCTCGGCCGTGAGGCCGACCCGAAGAGCGAACGCGGCGTCGAGTGTCCCGGTGAACTGCCCTCGCCCTCCGACCCCGACCTGGTCGAGCGCGCACGGGCGGCCAAGGAGAAGCTCGGGGACAAGGTCTTCGTGCTCGGCCACCACTACCAGCGCGACGAGGTCATCCAGTTCGCCGATGTCACGGGCGACTCCTTCAAGCTGGCCCGGGACGCGGCCGCCCGCCCGGAAGCCGAGTACATCGTCTTTTGCGGTGTGCACTTCATGGCGGAGTCCGCGGACATCCTGACCGGCGCCGACCAGAAGGTCGTGCTGCCCGACCTCGCCGCCGGCTGCTCCATGGCCGACATGGCCACCGCCGAACAGGTGGCGGAGTGCTGGGACGTGCTCACCGAGGCCGGGATCGCCGAGCGGGTCGTGCCCGTCTCGTACATGAACTCCTCCGCCGACATCAAAGCCTTCACCGGGCGGCACGGCGGCACGATCTGCACGTCCTCGAACGCGCGGCGGGCGCTGGAGTGGGCCTTCCAGCAGGGCGAGAAGGTGCTCTTCCTGCCCGACCAGCACCTCGGCCGCAACACCGCGGTGCGGGAGCTGGGCATGTCCCTGGAGGACTGCGTCGTCTACAACCCGCACAAGCCGAACGGCGGGCTGACGGCTCAGGAACTGCGCGATGCGCGGATGATCCTGTGGCGGGGGCACTGCTCCGTGCACGGCCGCTTCAGCCTGGACTCGGTCAACGAGGTGCGGGAGCGGATTCCGGGGGTCAATGTGCTGGTCCACCCGGAGTGCCGGCACGAGGTGGTGGCCGCGGCGGACCAGGTCGGCTCCACCGAGTACATCATCAAGGCCCTTGAGGCCGCTCCCGCCGGGTCCAAGTGGGCCGTCGGTACGGAGCTGAATCTGGTGCGGCGGCTGGCGAACCGTTTCGCTTCGGAGGGCAAGGAGATTGTGTTCCTGGACCGTACGGTGTGCTTCTGCTCGACCATGAACCGCATCGATCTGCCGCATCTCGTGTGGGCGCTGGAGTCGCTTGCCGAGGGGAACCTTGTCAACCGCATCGAGGTGGATGAGGAGACGGAACGGTACGCGCGGCTTGCGTTGGACCGGATGCTGGCGTTGCCGTAGGGCTTGGCCGGGGGTGGGGGTGCGGGTGATCCGGCCTGTGCGGGTGCGTTGTCGCTGAGCGCGCAGTTCCCCGCGCCCCTTAGGGGCGCGGGGAACTGCGCGAACGGCCACGGTGCCCGGAAGCGTGCTCAGACGCCCACCGGTTCCCTTACCTCTGGGGCTGACCGCTTTGCCGCTCGTTTCTTTGCGCGGCGCTCCTTGCGGAGTTCGAGCATCGCGTACAGCGTCGGCACCAGCAGCAGCGTCAGCAGCGTCGACGTGATCAGACCGCCGATCACCACCACCGCGAGCGGCTGGGCGATGAAGCCGCCCTCCCCGGTGACGCCGAGCGCCATCGGCAGCAGGGCGAAGATCGTCGCCAGGGCCGTCATCAGGATGGGGCGGAGCCGGTGCCGGCCGCCCTCCACCACGGCCTCGACGACGCCGTACCCCTGCCGCCGGTACTGGTTGATCAGGTCGATCAGCACGATCGCGTTCGTCACCACGATGCCGATCAGCATCAGCATGCCGATCATCGCGGGGACGCCCATCGGCGTACCGGTGATGACGAGCAGACCGATGGCGCCGGTCGCCGCGAACGGGATGGACACCAGCAGGATCAGCGGCTGGACCAGCGACCGGAACGTCGCCACCAGCAGCATGAAGACGATCGCGATCGCCGCGAGCATCGCCAGGCCCAGGTTCTTGAACGCGCTGTCCTGGTCGGAGCTGACGCCGCCGATCTCCGCCGTCGCCCCCGCCGGGAGCTTCAGCGCGTCGATCTCGGACTGCAGCTTGGTGCTCACCGCACCGGTGTTGTCACCCGTCGGCCGCGCGGTGATGGTCGCCGCGCGCTGGCCGTCGATCCGGGTCATCGACACCGGGCCGTCCACCAGCTTCACCGCCGCGATGTCGCCGAGCTTGACCGCGCCCAGGTTCAGCGCGCGCAGTTGCGCCAGCGTCTCGGTCGGCTTGGCCGACCTGACCACGATGTCGCGTTCGGTGTCGTCCAGGGTGGCCTTGCCGGCCGTCGTGCCCTTGACCGCCTGGGCCACCGCGGCGCCCAGCGTCTGGTCGTTGAAGCCGGCCGTGGCCGCCTTCGCGTTCGCCTTGACCGAGATGCGCGGCACGCTCTGCGCCAGGTCGCTGGTCACGTCGGTGACGTGGTCGAGCCCGGCCACGGTCTTGCGCACCTGCTCCGCCGCCGTGCGCAGCACGTCCCCGTCGGCCGCCTTCACGACGACGCTCAGGTCCTGGCTGCCGAAGCCGTCACCCGCGGAGACCGTGGTGGTGCCGATGCCCTTCAGCTCGGCCAGGCCGTCCTCGATGTGCGTCTGCACGTCGTCGTAGGACGCGGAGTCCTCCAGCATCACCTGGTACGACGCCTGGTTGGTGTCGGTGCCGCCGCCGAAGGCCGCCATGAAGCCGGACGAGCCGATCGTGACCTGGTAGTCCTTGACGCCCTTGGTGTCGCCGAGCAGCTTCTCCACCTTGCGGGCCTGCTCGTCGGTGGCCGCCAGGCTGGTGCCGGGCTTCAGCTCCTGCTTGATGCTGAGGACCTGCTGCTCGCCCTGGTCGAAGAAGTTCGTCTTCAGCAGCGGGGCCATGCCGAAGGTGCCGAGCAGCACCACCACGGCGATCACGACGCTGAGGAAGCGGCGGCGGGTGGCGAACCGCAGCACCGGGACGTAGAGGCGCTGGAGGCGGCTGTTCGCCTCCTTCTCCTCCGCCTGCCGGCGGGCCTGCTCCGCGTCCTCGGGGGTGCCCTTCGGCGCGCGCAGGAACCAGTACGACAGGACCGGGACGACCGTCAGCGACACCAGCAGGGACGCCAGCAGCGCGGCGGTCACGGTGAGGCTGAACGAGCCGAACAGGGCGCCCACCATGCCGCCGACCAGGCCGATCGGCAGGAAGACGGCGACCGTGGTGAGGGTGGAGGAGGTGACCGCGCCGGCCACCTCGCGGACGGCGCCCAGGATCGCCGCCTGGCGCTCCTCGCCGTAGCCGAGGTGCCGCTTGATGTTCTCCAGGACGACGATCGAGTCGTCGACGACCCGGCCGATCGCGATGGTCAGCGCGCCCAGCGTGAGCATGTTCAGGGACAGGTCGCGCGTCCACAGGACGATCAGAGCGAGGACGACCGAGAGCGGGATGCTCACCGCCGTCACCAGCGTCGAGCGCACCGACGCCAGGAACACCAGGATGACGAGGACCGCGAAGAGCAGGCCAAGGGCGCCCTCGGTGGTCAGGCCCTTGATGGACTTCGAGACCGCCGGGCCCTGGTCGCTGACGACCGTGATGTCCGTACCGGAACCGAGGTCCTTGCGCAGCTCGGGCAGCTTGTCCTTGACCGCGTTCGAGATGGAGACCGCGCTGCCGTCGTGGTCCATGGTGACGTTCACGGCGAGGCTCGGCCGGCCGTCGGTGCGGGTGATGGAGTCGGCCGGGGCCGGCTGCTCCTTGACCGTGGCCACGTCGCCGAGGCGTACCGGCTTGCCGCCGCCCTCCCCGGCGACCCTCAGGTCCCGGATCTGCGCGAGCGAGGTGAGGCCGCCGCCGACCTGGACGGTGCGGTTGGCGCCGCCCTCGTCGAAGGAACCTGCCGGGACGGTGGCGCCGCCCGCCTGGAGCGCCGGGACGAGGGCGGCGGGGGTGAGGCCCGCATCGGCCAGCTTCTTGTCGTCGGGCGTCACGGTGACCTGGAGGTCCCGTACGCCGTCGACCTGGACCCGGCCGACGCCGTCGATGCCCTTAAGGTCCGGGACGACCGTCTTGTCGAGCTGGTCGGCGAGGGCCTGCTGGTCCTTGTCCGAGGTGACGGCGAGCACCACGGTCGGGATGTCGTCGGTGGACCCGGAGATGACCTGCGGGTCGACGCCGTCCGGGAGCTGGGCGCGGGCCCGGTTGACGGCCTGCTGGACATCGGTGACGAGCCGCTTGGTGTCGTTGCCGTAGTCGAAGGACGCCATGATCACGGCGCTGCCCTCGCTGGCCGTGGAGGTGACGCCGGTGATGCCGTCGACGGCTTCGAGGTTGTCTTCGAGGGGTTCGACGACCTGCTTCTCGACGACGTCGGGGGACGCGCCCTGGTAGGGCGCGAGGACCGACACCATCGGCAGCTCGATGGTGGGCAGCAGCTGCTGCTTGATCTGCGGTATCGCGATCGCCCCGAAGACGATCGCGATGATGGACATCAGCCCGATCAGGGCCCGTTGCGCGAGGCTGAATCTGGACAGCCAGGACATGGGTCAGGGTCTCTCTTCTGTGAGCGGCAGAAGGGCGTGTGGGCGCCCACGTCACCACCCTGGTCCATGCGCGAGGGCCGATCCGTCGGCCCCAGGTCCATTTCCTTATCCGGGTCATACTCCGGCCGCAGTACGCCCGGGTGGAGGTCACTCCATCCTTGGACGTACCAACCCCGACTCGTAGGCGATGACCACCAGCTGGGCGCGGTCCCGCGCACCGAGCTTGGCCATGGCCCGGTTCACATGGGTCTTCACGGTCAGCGGGCTGACCTCAAGGCGCTCGGCTATCTCGTCGTTGGAGTGGCCGCCGGCGACCTGGACCAGGACCTCGCGCTCCCGTCCGGTGAGCGCGTCGAGCCGGTCGGAGCGGGCGGGGTCGCGGCCGTCGTCCGCCGCGTCGCCCTGGGCGAGGAAGCGGGCGATCAGGCCCTTGGTGGCCGTCGGGGACAGCAGCGCCTCGCCGCCCGCCGCGACGCGGATCGCAGCGAGCAGTTCCTCCGGCTCGGAGCCCTTGCCGAGGAAGCCGGAGGCGCCCGCGCGCAGCGCCTGCACCACGTAGTCGTCGACCTCGAAGGTGGTCAGTATGACCACGCGGACATGGGCCAGGGTGGGATCGGCGCTGATCAGACGGGTGGCCTGAAGTCCGTCGGTGCCGGGCATCCGGATGTCCATGAGGACGACGTCCGCCCGCTGTTCGCGGGTCAGCCGCACCGCTTCCGCGCCGTCGGACGCCTCCCCCACCACCTCCATGTCGGGCTCGGAGTCGACGAGCACGCGGAAGGCGCTGCGCAGCAGTGCCTGGTCGTCGGCGAGCAGGACACGGATCGTCATGCGGGCTCCCCCGTGGTGGCGGTGCGGGTCGTGACGGGCAGGATCGCATGGACACGGAAGCCGCCCCCGTACCGGGGACCGGTGGTGAGGCTGCCGCCGAGGGCGGTGACCCGCTCCCGCATGCCGAGCAGCCCGTGCCCGCCGCCGTCCGTGGCACCGTGCACCGCGGTGCCGTCGTCGAGGACCGTGACCTCGACGAGCGGGCCCACCCGTACGACGCTGACCTCGGCGCTGGCGTCCGGGCCCGCGTGCTTCTGCACGTTCGTCAGGGCCTCCTGGATGATCCGGTAGGCGGCCAGGTCCACGGCGGCGGGCAGGGCCTCGCCCCGGTCGGCGTGGGCGACCTCCACCGGGAGGCCGGCGTTGCGGAAGGTACCGGCGAGGTCGTCGAGGCGGCTGAGACCGGGGGCGGGTTCCGTGGGGGCCTCGGGGTCCCCGGTCTGGCGCAGCAGGCCCACGGTGGCGCGGAGTTCGTTGAGCGCGGACCGGCTGGCCTCCCGCACATGGGCCAGGGCCTCCTTCGCCTGGTCCGGGCGCTTGTCCATGACATGGGCGGCGACCCCGGCCTGCACATTGACCAGGGCGATGTGGTGGGCGACGACGTCATGCAGATCGCGGGCGATGCGCAGGCGTTCCTCGGCGACGCGGCGCCGGGCCTCCTCCTCGCGGGTGCGTTCGGCCCGATCCGCGCGTTCCCGGATGGCCCGGACCACGGCACGGCGGCTGCGGACGGCGTCGCCCGCGGTGGCGCCGATGCCGGTCCAGGCGATGATCGCCAGGTTCTCCTGGGCGTACCAGGGCAGCGGGCCTGCCAGCATGGCAGCGCCCGTCAGCACGGTCATGGTGAGCAGGGCGACGCGCAAGGTGGTGGCGCGGTCGGTGGTCACGGCGACCGTGTAGAGCGCGATCACGACACACATCGCCACCGGGGCGCGCGGGTCTCCGGTGACGCTCTCCACGAGGGAGGCGGTGCCGGTGACGGCGAGGACCGCCCTGGGGGCGCTGCGGCGGAAGACGAGGGCGGCGGCGCCGAGGGTCATCAAGGCGAGGCTGAGCGGGTCGGGGGTGCGGACGCCCCAGCTGACGCCGTGCTCTGCGCCGGGGTCGGCGAAGGAGCCGACCACCATGCACACCAGGGCGCCTGCGGCGATGGCCGTGTCCAGCGCGAAGGGGTGGGCCGTGAGCCGGCACCGGGCGCGTCGCAGTCTGCTCACGTCATGCAGGGTACGGGTGGCTACGCCGTTTCCTGCGGTGGGCTGGCCCTGGGGTGTGATTGTGGAGTGGCCGTGGG
>NZ_JBIWKB010000014.1:14073-29978 GCF_044765425.1 Streptomyces sp. NPDC102462
GGGTTTGGGGCTCAGCGCCGTGGGGGTGCGGGAGCGTGGGCTGGTGCGGGTGCGTGGGGGCTTGTCGCGCAGTTCCCCGCGCCCCTGGGTGGGCTGGCCCTGGGGTGTGATGGTGGAGTGGTGGTGGGTTTGGGGCTCAGCGCCGTGGGGGTGCGGGAGCGTGGGCTGGTGCGGGTGCGTGGGGGCTTGTCGCGCAGTTCCCCGCGCCCCTGGGTGGGCTGGGTCAGAGCCTTGCCGTAGTGGTCACGGGGATGGGGGCATGCGCCGTCGGGGTTGCGGTGCGGGGGCCTGTGCGGGTGCGTGGGGGCTGAGCGCGCAGTTCCCCGCGCCCCTGGGTGGGCTGGGTCAGAGCCTTGCCGTAGAGGTCGCGGGGATGGGGGTGTCGGTCAGTCTGGGATCAGGCCGTTGGATTTTAGGAGGTCTTGGACCTGGGCCAAGGTGGCGTCGGGGGACGGGAGGATGAGGTCGGATGGTTGCAGGGAGTCGTCGGGTACCGGTTCGCCCAGGGCGTGGACCCTGGCGAGGAGGGCCTGGAGGGTGCGGCGGAAGCCGGGGCCGTCGCCGTTCTCCATCTCGGCCAGGAGTTCGTCGTCCAGCTTGTTCAGCTCGGCGAGGTGGCCGTCCGCCAGCCTCACCTGTCCCTCCCCCATGATCCGTACGATCATGTCCGCCACCTCGCCCTCCTGGCCGTCGGCGCTGCTGCTTCCCTACTGCTTGTCGAAGCGCGGAGTGTCCTGCGGCTGCTGCTGGGACTGCTGCTGCTGACCCGTGCCGCCCTCGATCGCCTGCTGGGGCGAGCCCGAGGCCAGCTCCGCCTTCATGCGCTGGAGTTCCAGCTCCACATCCGTACCCCCGGAGAGGCGGTCCAGCTCGGCCTGGATGTCGTCCTTGGCCATGCCGGACGGGTCGTCCAGGGCGCCCGAGGCCAGCAGTTCGTCGATCGCGCCGGCCCGCGCCTGGAGCTGCGCGGTCTTGTCCTCGGCCCGCTGGATGGCCAGGCCGACGTCGCCCATCTCCTCGGAGATGCCGGTGAACGCCTCGCCGATCCGGGTCTGGGCCTGGGCCGCGGTGTACGTCGCCTTGATCGTCTCCTTCTTGGTGCGGAAGGCGTCGACCTTGGCCTGGAGGCGCTGCGCGGCCAGGGTGAGCTTCTCCTCCTCGCCCTGGAGCGTCGCGTGCTGCGTCTCAAGGTCCGTCACCTGCTGCTGGAGCGCCGCGCGACGGGACAGCGCCTCGCGGGCCAGGTCCTCACGGCCCAGCGCGAGCGCCTTGCGGCCCTGGTCCTCCAGCTTGGAGGACTGCTGCTGCAACTGGTTCAGCTGGAGTTCCAGCCGCTTGCGCGAGGTCGCCACGTCGGCGACGCCACGGCGGACCTTCTGGAGCAGTTCCAGCTGCTTCTGGTACGAGTAATCGAGGGTTTCGCGCGGGTCCTCGGCCCGGTCAAGGGCCTTGTTCGCCTTCGCGCGGAAGATCATCCCCATACGCTTCATGACACCGCTCATGGGCTTCGCGCGCCCCCTTCTGACGGACTCCAGCTCCAGATCTGCGACAGAACCCACAGTACGGGCCCTGCCTCCATTACCGCACTGTTCGGGGACGGATGCGCTCATCCCCAAGGACGACTGCGTACGCTCCCGGTCCGGCGTAGGGAGTAGGTGGCCCCCCTGGTGGCCTCCCGGGTGACCGCCGGATGAACCGTGCGCAACGTCCCCTCTGTCCCCTTACAGACGACTGGTGTTGCCGGATCGTTCCCCGCCTGGCTGGGGTGCACTCCTCACCACCCCGTACCCTTGGGTTTCGTGTTCCGTAGCCGTGCCAAGGAAGAGAAGGCCCCGTCCGCCGCCAAGGCGACGGTGACCGACTCCAAGCAGCCCCGCGACCCGCAGGCCCCCAAGGGCCGCCCCACCCCGAAACGGAGTGAGGCGCAGTCCCAGCGCCGCAGCGTCGCCAATACTTCGATGACGCGCAAGGACGCCGCCAAGCGGCAGCGCGGCGAGCGCCGTGCCCAGTTGGAGCGGCAGCGTCAGGCGCTGGCCGGCGGCGACGAGCGCTATCTGCCGGCCCGGGACAAGGGCCCGGTCCGCAAGTTCGCACGGGACTGGGTGGACTCGCGCTTCAACATCGCGGAGTTCTTCCTGCCACTGGCCGTGGTGATCCTGGTGCTGAGCGTGGTGCGGGTGCCCGCGCTGCAGAGCATCGCGCTGCTGCTGTGGCTGGTCGTGATCGTGCTGATCGTGCTGGACTCGCTCCTCAGCGGCTTCCGGCTGCGCAAGCGGCTCGGCGAGCGCTTCCCCGACCAGAACCGCCGGGGTGCCGTCGCCTACGCGCTGATGCGCTCCCTGCAGATGCGCCGGCTGCGGCTGCCCAAGCCCCAGGTCAAGCGTGGAGAGCGGCCCTGAGCGCAGCTTCTTTCCCTGAGGACGCGGTGCAGGCCCGGCCGGGCTCGGTCGGGCCGCGTGCTGTCGTACGGCAGGAGCTGGTGGCCCGCCAGCTCGACGAGCAGATAGTCGGGCGGTTCCCCGTCGGGCAGCGGCTGCGGGTGCTCGACGTGGGGATGGGGCGGGGCGCGCGTGCGCTGCGGCTGGCCCGGGCCGGTCATCAGGTGACCGGTGTCGAGCAGGAACCGGCGCTGATCTCGACGGCCCGCAGGGCGCTGACCGCGGAGCCCGAGGGGATCCGGGAGCGGCTGCGGATCGTGCAGGGGGACGGCCGGGACACGGGGGTGCACTTCCTGCCGGGCAGCTTCGACGTGGTGCTGTGCCACGAGGTGCTGATGCATGTCGAGGAGCCGGACCCGCTGCTCGCGGGGCTTGCCCGGATGCTCGCACCGGGCGGTCTGCTGTCGCTGGTGGTACGCAACGGGGACGCGCCGGCGATGCGGCCGGGGCTCGCCGGGGACTGGGCGGCGGCGCTCGCCGCGTTCGACGCCGTGCCCCGGCCGTCGTCCCGCGGGGACGGGGACCCGGGGCCCGCGGACCGGCCGGGCCCGGAGGTACGGGCCGACCGGCTGACCGCGCTGACGGCGACGCTGGCCGGGATCGGGGCGCCGCTGCACGCCTGGTACGGGGTCGGGGTCTTCACCGACACGGCAACGGACACGGAGCCGAACCCGGGTCCGGTCCCCCCGCAGCAGCTCGCAGCCGAGGAACGAGCCGGCCGAACAGACCCGTACCGCGGAGTGGCAGCCCTCCTACACCTATGCGGCGTAAGAGGCTGACAGCACCCCACAATCACGCCCCAGGACCAACCCACCCAGGGGCGCGGGGAACTGCGCGACCAGCCACAACCCACCCGCACACGCCCACACCACCCGCACCCCCACGACGCCACCCCACAATCCACGGCACTCCGCAAACACACCCGCGGACCAACCCACCCAGGGGCGCGGGGAACTGCGCGACCAGCCACAACCCACCCGCACACGCACATACGACCCCGCACCCCCCGATCGGCCGCGCTCCGCAGGACCCCCGCTTTGGGCCCCGGCGAGACTCAGGCCATGGACGCTTCCCGTCGTACCCCTGCCTCGCGGGCCGTCGCCCACCTCGCCGCGCTCGCATGTTCCGCCGTGCTCGTCACCGGCTGCACCGACTCCGATCCACGGGCCGAACGGGCCGCGACCACCGCGCCGGCCGCGGTCCCGCTGAGCGGCAACAGCCTGCAGAGCGACTACCAGCGGGTGATCAAGGACGTACTGCCGTCGGTGGTACAGATCCGGGGCAGCCGGGACCTGGGCTCGGGGGTGGTGTACGACGACAACGGGCACATCGTCACCAACGCGCACGTGGTGGGCACCGAGAAGACCTTCCGGGTGACCATCGCCAACAGCGAGACACCGCTGACCGCCCGGCTCGTCTACTCGTACCCGGAGCAGGACCTCGCGGTCGTCAAGCTGGACCAGGTACCCGAGGGGCTGAGGGCGGCGCGGTTCGGGGACTCCGACAAGGTGGAGGTCGGGCAGATCGTGCTCGCCATGGGCTCGCCGCTCGGGCTGTCGTCCAGCGTGACGCAGGGCATCGTGTCGGCGACCGGACGGACCGTCAGCGAGGGCGGCTCGGGCGGCGGCACGGGGGCCACCATCGCGAACATGGTGCAGACGTCGGCGGCGATCAACCCGGGCAACAGCGGGGGCGCGCTGGTCAACCTCGACGGGCAGGTCATCGGCATTCCGACGCTCGCCGCCGCCGACCCCGCCCTCGGGGGCAGCGCGGCGCCCGGCATCGGGTTCGCCATCCCGGCGTCGATGGTGAAGACGGTCGCCGACCAGATCGTCAAGCAGGGGCGGGTCACCGACTCGGGGCGGGCGGCGCTCGGCATCACCGCGCGGGACGTCGTGGACGACTCCTTCCAGCCGGCCGGGGTCGCGGTGGTCGACGTGACCGGCGGGGGCGCCGCCGACAAGGCGGGTATCCGGCCGGGGGACGTCATCACCCGGGTCGGCGGCACCGTCATCACCACGATCACGTCGCTGTCCGAGGCGCTGGCGGCGAACCGGCCGGGGCAGCGGACGACGGTGACGTTCACCCGCGACGGCACCGAGCAGACGGTGAACGTGACACTGGGCGAGCAGTGACCGGACGACGACCATGACACCAAGCGGAGTGACCGGACGGCAGCCCCTGACACCGAGCGAGCCGTGAGCAGGCGGTGAACGTGCCACCGAGCGAGCCGCGAAGAGGCGGCGGCCGTGGCGCCGGGCGGAGTGAGCGGGCGGTGATCGCGCCGGGCGGGCGGTGCGTGCGAGGTGGCCGCGCGGGCGGCCACCCCCGGCCGGGGCCGGTTACGCGTCGGCGGCGTGCAGGCTCATCGGCCCGTAGATCTCCGTGCCGTCCTCGAACAGCCACACCTGGTCGGCACCGCCCGCGAGCAGGTCCTTCCAGTGCTCGCCGATCCAGGACTCGGCGTCACCCTGTGTGGTGAACTCCTCGGGCTGCACCGCCGGCTGGACCTCCGTCCCGTCGGCCTTCTCGAACCGCCACGTCCATGCCGCCATGTACGCCTCCTGATGTCAGCACATGCAGAGCAGAGCGGGAGCCGGATCCTGGTCCGGCTCCTGCCCGCAGCCTAGGCGCTCCGCTGGGAATGCCGCGATATGGCGTCGGTCGGCTGCGGCATCGTCGTGGCTGGTCGCGCAGTTCCCCGCGCCCCTTCGGGGCGCAGCGGACTTCACCGGACCTGCTTAAGCGGATGCGCGAGCGCTGCGGCGACAGGTGAAAATCGGTCCGTGAACGTGACTGTGCTCGGTACCGGAGCCCCGGCGGGGCTGCCCCGCCCCGACTGTCCCTGCGCGGCGTGTGCGACGGCGCTCGGCGGCGACGCGCGGGCGGCCACCGCGGTGCTCGTGGACGGCGTGCTGCTGCTCGACCTGACACCGGGCGTGGCATGGGCCGCGGCGCGGGCGGGGCATGCGCTGAGCGGCGTACGGCAGGTCCTGCTGTCGCATCCGCACGACGGGCCCGCGGTGGAGGTGCCGGCCGGGCTGCCGCAGCCCGTACGGGTGCCGGACGGACGGGAGTTGACGCTGCTGACGGGGCATCGGGTGCGGGCGCTGGCGATGGACGCGGGCGGCACCGGGTACGCGGTGACCGGACCGGGCGGGCAGCGGCTGCTGTATCTGCCGCCGGGCAGTGCGCCTGCGGGCCTCGCGCGGGGCGCGGAGTCCGCGGCGGCGTACGACCTGGTGCTCCTGGACGTCGTGGGGCGGCCGGACGCGCTGGCCAGGCTGCGCGCGGTGGGCGCGGCCGGGCCGACGACGGACGTGGTCGCGGTGCACCTGGACCACGACGTGCCGCCGGGCGCCGAGGCGCGTCGGCGGCTGGCCGCGGCGGGCGCCCGCGCGGTGCCGGACGGGACGACGCTGACGGTGGGGGGACCCAAGGACGCGTCGGCGGCATCGGCGGGGCGGCCGGCCGGGCCGGACGTGCCGCGCCGGACGCTGGTTCTCGGCGGGGCGCGCTCCGGGAAGTCGGTGGAGGCCGAGCGGCGGCTGGAGTCCTTCCCGGATGTGCTGTACGTGGCCACGGGCGGCTCCCGCAACGGGGACACCGAGTGGGCCGCCCGGGTGGCGGCGCACCGGGAGCGCCGCCCCGGGTCCTGGCGCACGGCGGAGACCTGCGATCTGGTGCCGCTGCTCGCGAAGGACGGACCGCCGCTGCTGATCGACTGCCTGTCGCTGTGGCTGACCGACGCGATGGACGCGGTCGGGGCGTGGGACGACGCCGAGTGGGCGTCCGGCGGTGAGCGGGCCCTGCGGGAGCGGGTACGGGAGTTGACGGCGGCGGTGCGGGCCACGCGGCGCACGCTCGTCGCCGTGTCCAACGAGGTGGGGTCCGGGATCGTGCCCGCGACGGCGTCCGGGCGCCGCTACCGGGACGAACTGGGCCGGTTGAACGCGGCGTTCGCGGGCGAGTGCGAGCAGGTGCTGCTGGTGGTGGCCGGCCAGGCGCTGGTGCTGCGCGGCTGAGACCGGCTGCGCGGCCCGGGTGTGTGGCTCAGGTGCGCCGGCCGGCGCCTCGTCAGCCGGTCTCCTTGCGGGCGATGACGCGGTACGCGTTCGAGAAGCGGGTGCGGCGCAGCAGCGGGGCCAGGCCGCGGTCCAGGGCGGTCGCCGCGGCCACCAGCGGGGCGGTCGCCCGGAGCAGGCGTCCGGGCAGGATGTGGGCGAGGGCGAGGGTCAGGGCGGCGGACAGGTCGTAGGGGGTGTGCGCGGCGCGGCGGTCGGTCGCGACGATCGTGCAGCCCCGGGCCTGGAGTTCCGTACGGAGGTTGTCCAGCGGCACCAGGTGGGCGTGGCGGGGCTGGCCGTGCGGGAGCCACCACTTGCCGAGCAGGGCGGCGAACGCGCTGGCCGGGTCCGGGACGTCGAGGACGAGGTGGCCGCCGGGGCGCAGGACGGTCAGGGCGGCACGGAGTTCGTCGCGCGGATCGGGCGCGTGCTCCAGGTGGTGGAACATGCTGACCACGTCGTAGCGGGCGCGCAGACGATCGATGAGGTGCGGATCGGCCAGCCGGCCGACGTACGCCTCCTCGATCCGGCCCGCCGCGCGGGCCCGGAGCACCCGCGGGGTGCTGTCGAGGCCGTCGAACGCCGTGTAGGGGAACAGATCGCGGGCGGCTTCCGGAAAGCGGGCGTGGCCGGTGCCGACGTCCAGCCAGCTCTCCGGTTCGGGGAAGCCGGGGCAGCGGAGCAGCGCCTGGGCCGAGGCGCGGTGGCGGCGGGCCGAGCGCACGCGGTCCACGAGCGGCTGCACGTGCGCGTCGTCGAACTCCCGCTGGTGGAAGGCAAGTCCCTGCGGGGTCAGACGCGGGTTCTGGAAGACGTGGGCGCAGTCGTGACACTCCTCGACGACGAAGACGCCCGGCGCGCGGTGGCGCAGATCGGGCGCGCGCAGCCGGGTACGCAGACGCCGCGAGCCGCACCAGGGACAGTCCGGCCGCCGCGGATCATGAAAGGGCGCGGCACCACGAGGCACAGGAACCACGGAAGCCTCCGCCGGATGGGCAGCGGACTCCAGCGGAGGGGCGGCGGGCTCCGGCGGAGGCGAGGGGGACTTGGCCGAGGGGGCAGCGGACTCGGTTCGCGCGGAGGGCTCGGCTTGCGCGTGAGGCTCGGTCCTGGTGGGCGGTTCCGCCGGTGTTGCGGAAGCTGCCGGTTTCGCTGGTTCTGCCGGCTCTTCCGGCGTCGCCGGTTCCGTCGGGGTCGCCGGTTCTTCCGGCGTCGCCGGGGTCGCCGTCGGGGTGGGTGGCTCGGGTTGGTTGGACGGCTCCGGTCGCATGCGCGCCTCCCTGTACGACAATCCGCTGCAAAACGGAACGTATGGGATAGCGATCTTGCGCGCAAAGACGCTGCGCGAATGCGGTGCCGACGTGGCGCGGAACCGACGCGGAACCGTTCGTTCGGTGCCGGTACTGTTCGGCGAATGAGCTCGCTGAATCTCGACGACTTCACGGATCTGATCGAGCGCCCGGACGGCGGTGTGCGCCGTGACGCAGAGGCCCGCCGGGAACATCTGGTCGTGCCCCCCGGGTCCCTGGGGCGCCTCGACGACCTGGGTGAGTGGCTGTCCGCCGCGCAGGGCGCCGTACCGGTACGGCCGGTCGAACGGCCGCGGGTCGTTCTCTTCGCCGGCGACCACGGAGTCGCCGGGCTCGGGGTCTCCGCGCGCCCCGCGGGCAGCGCCGGGGAACTGGTGCGCGCGGTCCTGGAGGGCGGCAGCCCGGTGTCGGTGCTCGCCCGGCGGCTCGGGGTGCCGGTGCGGGTCGTGGACATGGCGCTGGACTGCGCGCCGGACGACTTCCCGAAGGACGTCGTACGGCACCGGGTGCGGCGCGGCAGCGGCCGGATCGACATCGAGGACGCGCTGACCCTTGAGGAGGCCGAGGCCGCGTTCCGCGCGGGGATCGCGGCGGCCGACGAGGAGGCCGACTCCGGTACGGACGTGGTGGTCCTCGGCGATGTGAGCGTGGGCGGGACCACCGCGGCGGCCGTGCTCGTCGCCGCGCTGTGCGGGACCGACGCGTCCGTGGTGACCGGCCGGGGCGGCCTGCCCATCGACGACCTCGCCTGGATGCGCAAGTGCGCCGCGATCCGGGATGCGCTGCGGCGTGCGCGGCCGGTGCTCGGGGACCAGTTGCAGCTGCTGGCGACCGTCGGCGGGGCCGATCTCGCGGCGATGACCGGGTTCCTGTTGCAGTGCGCGGTGCGGAAGCTGCCGGTGATCCTGGACGGGGTCGTGGCGGCCGCGTGCGCGCTGGTCGGGCAGCGGATCGCCTTCCGGGCGCCGGACTGGTGGCTGGCCGGGCACGACAGCGGGGAGCCGGGGCAGGCGAAGGCACTGGACCGGATGGCACTGGAGCCGCTGCTGAAGCAGGGGGTCACGGTCGGCGAGGGAGCCGGGGCGCTGCTGGCCCTGCCCCTGGTCCAGGCGGCGGCGGCGCTGGCCGCGGAACTCCCCGAGAAGCCGGCGGACGAGCCGCAGAACCCCGACGAGGACGGGCCCGAGCAGCACGCCCCGACACAGGAGTGACCCTCGACAGCACCCGGACACCTACAGGCCCGGCCGTCGGCCCCTGGCGTTGACGCGTGCGTGGTCTCCGGGGCGTCGGCCGCGGTGAGATCGCGTGGCCCCCGGAGGCGAGGTGGGGCGGCCGGGCCCGGTGCGGTGGGCGGAGGGGTGCGGGAGTGGGGGGGTGTGGGCGGGTGTGAGGGGTTTGTCGGGGGCTCGGACATATGATCCTTCCTCATGGGAGATGCCCGAATTGCCGTGGAACAGGACGCCGGCCCGGGGCCGTCGGGTGACCGGGAGCGGCCGGGCGGCACGGCCTCGGCGCGGGCCGCCGCCTTCGCCGTCTGGTACCTGCGGGCCGTCGCCTTCGTCAACTTCCTCAGCGGGGTGTGGGTCTCCCTCGGGCAGGATGTGCGCCGCCACAACCAGGAGAACTACTTCACGCCGTACCTGCTGACGGCGGGCTTCGCCTCGGGCCTGTTCACCGCCTTCCTGGCGATCACCATGCGGCGCCGCAAACGCGCCGCGTGGATCCTCAACCTGGTGCTCAGCGGAGCGTTCCTCGCCCTGTTCGCGTTCGCCATGACCTTCCCGGAGATCCGGCAGTACGCGCAGAACTGGATCTCCCTCGTACTGACCGCCGGGTTCGTCGCCGCACTGCTCGTCGGACGCCGCGAGTTCTACGCCAAGGGCGACCGGTCCAACCCCCGGCTCGCCGCCGGCGTCGCCATCGGCGGCGGGCTCGCCGCCTCGCTGCTGGCGGCGCTGCTCGTGACGGTCACCAACGGGGCGCCGGACGCGGGACGTTCGACGTTCCCGGAGCGCTGGCACTACGGCACGCTGCGGCTGGTCTCGGTCGCCGCCGACGAGTCGTACTTCCCGGGGATCTCGACCCCCAACTGGGTCAACGTCGTGATCAACGTGCTGAGCACCGCCCTCGTCCTGGCCGTGTTCTACGCCGCCTTCCGCTCCCGTCGCGCCGTCGACCCGCTCACCGTGGACGACGAGAAGCGGCTGCGGGTGCTGCTCGACGGGTACGGCGAACGGGACTCGCTCGGCTACTTCGCGCTGCGCCGGGAGAAGAGCGTGGTGTGGTCGCCGACCGGGAAGGCGGCGGTGGCGTACCGGGTCGTGGGCGGGGTGTCGCTGGCCTCCGGGGACCCGCTCGGCGATCCGGAGGCATGGCCCGGGGCGATCGTGCCGTGGCTGGCCCAGGCCCGGGCGCACGGTTGGATCCCGGCCGTGATGGGCGCAGGCGAGGAGGCGGGGACCGTGTACGCACGACACGGCCTGGACGCCCTGGAACTCGGCGACGAGGCGATCGTGGAGGTGGCCGACTTCACGCTGGAGGGCCGGGCGATGCGCACGGTCCGGCAGGCCCACAACCGGGTCGGGCGGGCCGGGTACGCGGTGCGCGTGCGACGGCACGAGGAGATCCCGGCCGACGAGATGGCGTATCTGGTGCAGCGCGCGGACGACTGGCGGGACGGGCCCACCGAACGCGGGTTCAGCATGGCGCTCGGACGGCTCGGGGACCCGGCCGACGGGCGCTGTGTGATGCTCGAATGCACCGATGCCGGCGGCGAGTTGAAGGCGCTGCTGTCGTTCGTGCCCTGGGGGCCGCACGGCCTCTCGCTGGACCTCATGCGGCGGGACAGGGACGCCGACAACGGGCTGGTGGAGTTCATGGTCATCGAACTGCTGCGCCGGGCCGGGGAGATCGGGATCAGCCAGGTCTCCCTCAACTTCGCGATGTTCCGGTCCGTCTTCGAACGCGGCGCGCGGCTCGGCGCGGGTCCGGTGCTGCGGCTGTGGCGCTCCCTGCTCAGCTTCTTCTCGCGGTGGTGGCAGATCGAGTCCCTGTACCGTGCCAACGCCAAGTACCGGCCCATCTGGGAGCCCCGGTTCCTGCTCTTCGAGAAGAGCGCCGACCTGCCGCGCATCGGTCTGGCGTCGGCACGTGCGGAGGGGTTCCTCGAGGCGCCGGTACTGCCCGGGTGGCCGCGCCGCGGACACCTGGACACCCGCCGATGAGGTCCGCCGGATGAGCAGGGTCGCCCGCTGGGCCCGCGCCGAGTGGGGACTGCTGTACGTCACGGTGCGCGAGCCGCTGCTCAAGCGCGGCCTGCGGGCGATCCCGATGACGCTCACCGCGGTGTGCCTGACCGCGGTGCTCCAGGTCGTGCAGAACCAGTCGTGGGGCTTCCAGTTCGTACAGGACGTGGGCGCCGTACGGGCCCGGGACCCGCTGTGGCTCGCCCTGCTGCGCACCCCGCTCTCGCTGTTCGTCCCGGCGCTGGACCTGCCGGTGTGGGGTGCGCTGGCGCAGATCCTGTTCGTGTTCGGCATCGCGGAGATCTGCCTCGGCTGGTGGCGCACGCTGACCGTCGCGTACGTCGCCACGCTCGCCGGGACCTGGTACGCGCGCGTGGGCATCGCACTCGGACCGCACACGCCGCTCGGCCTGCCGGCCTCGGACGCGCAGGTCGTGGACACCGGTCCTTCGGCGGCCGTGGTGGGCCTCGCGGTGTATCTGAGCTGGCGGTACGGCGCGTATGCGACCGGCGGCGCGGTGGTGCTCGCCATGGTGATCGAGGTACTGGTCAAGGACAACCTCGCCGGCAAGGAACACATCGCGGCCCTGGCCGGCGTCACCGCCCTGTGCACGCTGCTGACCCTCCTCCGCCACTACAGCCACCGCCGAACGGAGAGCGGCCAGGGGTCCGGCTAGGGACGCGCCCCGAAGGGGCGCGGGGAACTGCGCGAGCAACCACAACGAAGCCGCGGAAGAAAAACGGCCCAATCCCCCGGCAGGGGCCGTCACCGGCCCCCCGCGGAGCGGTCGGGCGCGCCGGCGATCCAGTTCTGGACGGCCCGGCCGGGGCCGGACCAGCGGCGGTCATGACGGTAGGCGCGCACCAGCGACCGTGCCCGGGCCCGTGGCCGGCACCGGTAGAAGCGCCTGGCCCACGGCGAGCCCGGCCGGGCCAGGCGAACCGCGCCGACGAGGGCGATCAGCGGGACGACGACGCCGTACAGGGCGGTGCGGGTCTTGCCCTTGCTGAGGGAAACCAGGGAGAACAGGAAGTTCACGGCGACGCTCGTGAGGGCCGCGCCGCGGCCCTGGAGTTCCTGCGCGGAAAGGTCGTTGACGCCGAACGGCGCGAAGCCCGCGAGGAGCAGGCCGACGAGCGCGGCGGTCAGGACGACGGCCTCGACGCTCTTGCGGCCCTCCTCGGTCCAGTAGACGTCGTCGAGGTGCAGGATCAGCGCGAACTCGTCGAGGACGAGGCCCGCGCCGATGCCGAAGACCACGGCGGAGACGGACGCGCCGAGCCCGTGCCGGCCGCCGGCCACCGCGCCGAAGCCGCCGATCACGGTGAGCACGACACCGGGGACGGCATGGTGGATGTGCAGCCCGCCCGCGCTGACGTTGCGGAAGGGGCCCTTGCCCGCCCGGATCAGCCGGGTGATGGACCGGGTGACCAGGAAGGTCAGGACGAACGCGGCGAGGGCGAGGAGCAGCGGGAGCTTGCCGGGCTCGATGATGTTCCGGTCCAGCCAATGTCCCATGTGCGCACATTATCCCTGACGGCGCATCAGCACAGGGGGCGCGCGACAGCCTCCGGCGGCCGGGCGACGGGCGCCCGGCGGTGGCCCCGGGCCCGCCGGGTACCCTGCGCCGGTGTCCACGACCTCGCCCGCCTCCCCCGCCTCGCTCCCGGACGGGCTCCGCTTCGCCTTCGGCACCCTCACCGTGCTGCCCGTCGCCGTGCGCCGCTGGGACCGGGCCGCGGCCCGGCTCGGCATGCTGAGCGCCCCGCTGGTCGGGCTGGTCGTGGGCGGCTGCGCGGCCGGGGCCGGGCTGCTGCTGCTCCTGCTGGGCGCGGCGCCGCCGCTCGCCGCGGTCGCCTCGGTCGCCGTACCCGCCGTACTCACCCGCGGTCTGCATCTGGACGGCCTCGCCGACACCGCGGACGGGCTGGGCAGCGGCAAGCCCGCCGAGGACGCGCTGCGGATCATGAAACAGTCGGACATCGGGCCGTTCGGCGTGGTCACCCTGCTGCTCGCGGTGCCGGCCCAACTGGCCGCCCTGGCACAGGCGTACGGCGACTCATGGGCCCGGGGTGCGTTCGCCGCCGTGGTCTCGGCGACCGCCGCCCGGCTCGCGCTCACCGCCGCCGCCCGCGCGGGGGTGCCGGCCGCCCGGCCGGAGGGGCTGGGCGCGGCGGTCGCGGGGGTGGTGCCGGTCGGCGGCGCGGTCGCGGCCGGGGTCGCGGTGGTGGCGGCGGTGGCGGCCGGCGGGGCTGCCCTCGGGGCGTACGACGGTGTCCGCGCCGCGCTCGGAGTGGTCGTCGCCGTCGGAGTCGCCGAACTCCTGCTGCGGCACTGCGTGCGCCGCTTCGGCGGGGTCACCGGAGACGTGTTCGGCGCGGTCGCGGAGACGGCGGCGACGGTGGGGCTGGTGGTGCTGACGCTTGGCGCTCCGCTGCAGGGGCCGTGACTCGGTCGCCGCGAACTCGGCCGACCGACGTGTGCGGCGTGCTCGTCGTTCCGCTGCGGCGCCGTACTCGGCTGCGGCGCCGTCGTGGCTTGGCGCGCCGTTCCCCGCGCCCCCTTCGGGGCGCCGACCCAAACCGGCGGACCCACGAGCGCCGCGGGCTCGTCCTTTCGCTGCGGCGCCGTCGTGGCTTGGCGCGCCGTTCCCCGCGCCCCCTTCGGGGCGCCGACTGAACTCGGCGGACGGCGTGCTTGGGGGGCTGTGTGTGGCGTGTACAGGAATATGGGGACCCCCTTGTGGAGTGTGTGGGGGTGATCGGTGAGAATTCGGCGGACGGGTAGTAGGGGTGCCCGTCGGGTACCGGCGTGTGTGGCTCAGGTCACCGAAGCGCAGGGGCGGCACATGGCCATGACGTCACCCACAGGTGAACGACCAGGGGAATGAGCAGGCGCACACACACGCGTAGGCTCGTCCCGGGTGCTCGCCGACAGGGCGAAGGCCCCGGTCGCGACGCGCCCCCAGGCCAGTTCCAGGGTCGGTCCCCGGGCCCGGTCGACCCACCCATTCGGCCACAGCAACTTCACATCGGAAGCGAGATTTCACCACCGTGACTGCTCTGACTCTCAGCACCGCCGCGGCGCCCGGCCTGCGGGCCGACGCGATCGTCGTCGGCGTCGCAAAGGGCGCCAAGGGCCCCGTCGTCGCACCGGGCGCCGAAGCCGTGGACAAGGCGTACGACGACAAGCTCGCCGGCGTCCTGGAGACCCTCGGTGCCACCGGCGCCGAGGGCGAGCTGACGAAGCTGCCCGCGCCGGCCGGCTTCAAGGCGCCGCTCGTGGTGGCGGTGGGCCTCGGCGAAGAGCCCGCGAAGGGCGCCGCCCACGGCACCGAGGCGCTGCGGAAGGCCGCCGGCGTCGCCGCCCGCGGGCTGAACGGCGCCAAGAAGGCCGCCTTCGCGCTGCCCCTCGCCGACGCCGCCGCCGTCTCCGCGATCGCCGAGGGCGTGCTGCTGGGCGCCTACTCCTTCGACACCTACAAGGACGGCGCCGGCAACGGCAAGGCGGGCAACGGCAAGGCGCCGCTCGCCGAGGCCGCGCTGCTCGGCGGCAAGCCCCGCGACAAGGAGCACAAGGCGGCCCTGGCGCGCGCCACCGCCGTCTCCGAGGAGCTGAACCGCGCCCGCGACCTGGTCAACACCCCGCCCAACGACCTCACTCCGCAGGCGTTCGCGGCCATCGCCCAGGCCGCGGCCAAGGAGCACGGCATCAAGGCGCAGGTGCTCGACGAGAAGGCGCTGGCCAAGGGCGGCTACGGCGGCATCCTCGGCGTCGGCGCCGGCTCTGCCGCGGCCCCGCGCCTGGTGAAGCTGTCGTACACCAACCCCGCGGCGAAGAAGCACCTCGCTCTCGTCGGCAAGGGCATCACCTACGACTCGGGCGGCATCTCCCTCAAGCCGGCCGGTCACAACGAGACGATGAAGTGCGACATGAGCGGTGCCGCCGCGGTGTTCGCCGCGGTCGTGGCCGCCGCGCGGCTCGGCCTCGAGGTCAACGTCACCGGCTGGCTCGCGCTCGCCGAGAACATGCCGTCGGGCAGCGCCACCCGTCCGGGTGATGTGCTGCGCATGTACAGCGGCAAGACCGTCGAGGTGCTCAACACGGACGCGGAGGGCCGGCTGGTGCTGGCGGACGCGCTGTGGGCCGCCTCGCAGGAGAAGCCGGACGCGATCGTGGATGTGGCGACCCTGACCGGCGCGATGGTGCTGGCGCTGGGCAGCCGCACCTTCGGGATCATGGCGAACGACGACTCGTTCCGCACCGCGGTGCACGAGGCGGCCGAGGAGGTCGGTGAGCCGGCGTGGCCGATGCCGCTGCCGGACCATCTGCGCAAGGGCATGGACTCGCCGACCGCCGACATCGCGAACATGGGTGAGCGGATGGGGGGCGGGCTGGTCGCCGGCCTGTTCCTGAAGGAGTTCATCGGCGACGGCATCACCTGGGCGCACCTCGACATCGCCGGGCCTGCGTTCAACGAGGGCGGGCCGTTCGGGTACACGCCGAAGGGTGGTACGGGGTCGGCGGTGCGTACGCTGGTGCGGCTTGCGGAGCTTGCGGCGGCGGGGGACGTGGCCTAGCTCGGCCCGAGCTGGGCGGGGGGCTGTGGACCGGGCCTTCGGGCGGTCGCGCAGTTCCCCGCGCCCCTTTTGATGCGGTGCGGGTGCCTCCGGCGGGTGCGGGGCCGTGGTGGCTTGTCGCGCAGTTCCCCGCGCCCCTTCGATGCGGTGCGGGTCGTCTGTCGGGTGCGGGTCGTCGTCGGTTTTCGCGCAGTTCCCCGCGCCCCTTGGGGCGTGTGCAGGCCGTCTGTCGGGTGCGGGTCGTCGTCGGTTTTGCGCAGTTCCC
>NZ_JBIWKB010000014.1:30075-168397 GCF_044765425.1 Streptomyces sp. NPDC102462
CCCCGCGCCCCTACGATGCGGTTCCGGTCATCTGTCGGGTGCGGGTCGTCGTCGGTTTTGCGCAGTTCCCCGCGCCCCTACGATGCGGTTCCGGTCATCTGTCGGGTGCGGGTCGTCGTCGGTTTTGCGCAGTTCCCCGCGCCCCTACGATGCGGTTCCGGTCGTCTGTCGGGTGCGGGGCCGTCGTGGCTTGGCGCGCAGTTCTCCGCGCCCCTTGGGGCGCGTGTAGGTCGTCTGTCGGGTGCGGGGTGGCGTGGCTTGTGGGGGTGTTCGCCGTGGGGCTTGGGGGCGTGGGGTGTCTCACACCGCGGCCCCGCGTCCCGTCTGGCCCTGGCAGGTGCGAAGATGGAGCCCGGCAGGACAGGGCCCCCACCACAGGGCCGAAGAAAGAGCGGCCGGACACCAGCCGACCGACCGGTCAACCCCCCGGATGGGACCAAGGGGCCCGGCGTACGGCGCACATGCATGGAGGACGTGACGTGGCGAACGACGCCAGCACCGTTTTCGACCTAGTGATCCTCGGCGGTGGCAGCGGTGGTTACGCCGCGGCGCTGCGCGGGGCTCAGCTGGGCCTGGACGTCGCCCTGATCGAGAAGGACAAGGTCGGCGGCACCTGCCTGCACCGGGGTTGCATCCCCACCAAGGCCCTGCTGCACGCGGGCGAGATCGCCGACCAGGCCCGCGAGAGCGAGCAGTTCGGTGTCAAGACCACCTTCGAGGGCATCGACGTACCGGCCGTCCACAAGTACAAGGACGGCGTGATCGCCGGTCTGTACAAGGGTCTGCAGGGCCTGATCGCCTCCCGCAAGGTGACCTACATCGAGGGTGAGGGCCGACTGTCCTCCCCGACCTCCGTCGACGTGAACGGCCGGCGCGTCCAGGGCCGGCACGTCCTGCTCGCGACCGGTTCCGTGCCGAAGTCCCTGCCGGGCCTGGTGATCGACGGCAACCGCATCATCTCCTCCGACCACGCCCTCGTCCTGGACCGCGTGCCGCAGTCCGCGATCATCCTGGGCGGCGGGGTCATCGGCGTCGAGTTCGCCTCGGCGTGGAAGTCTTTCGGTTCGGACGTCACGGTCATCGAGGGCCTCAAGCACCTCGTGCCGGTCGAGGACGAGAACTCCTCCAAGCTCCTTGAGCGCGCCTTCCGCAAGCGCGGCATCAAGTTCAACCTCGGCACCTTCTTCGAGAAGGCCGAGTACACCCAGAACGGGGTCAAGGTCACCCTCGCCGACGGCAAGGAGTTCGAGGCCGAGGTCCTGCTCGTCGCCGTCGGCCGCGGCCCGGTCTCCCAGGGCCTCGGCTACGAGGAGCAGGGTGTCGCCATGGACCGCGGCTACGTCCTGGTCGACGAGTACATGCGCACCAACGTCCCCACCATCTCCGCCGTCGGTGACCTCGTCCCGACCCTCCAGCTCGCGCACGTCGGTTTCGCCGAGGGCATCCTGGTGGCGGAGCGGCTGGCCGGTCTGAAGGCCGTTCCGATCGACTACGACGGTGTGCCGCGCGTGACGTACTGCCACCCGGAGGTCGCCTCCGTCGGCATCACCGAGGCCAAGGCCAAGGAGATCTACGGCGCGGACAAGGTCGTCGCTCTGAAGTACAACCTGGCGGGCAACGGCAAGAGCAAGATCCTGAACACCGCGGGCGAGATCAAGCTCGTCCAGGTCAAGGACGGTGCCGTGGTCGGCGTCCACATGGTCGGCGACCGCATGGGCGAGCAGGTCGGCGAGGCCCAGCTGATCTACAACTGGGAGGCGCTGCCCGCCGAGGTGGCCCAGCTCATCCACGCCCACCCGACGCAGAACGAGGCGCTCGGCGAGGCCCACCTGGCCCTGGCCGGCAAGCCCCTCCACTCCCACGACTGAGCCTTCGGTCCACGGGCGCGACGACACAGACTTCCGCAATTCGTTAGGAGCAACCGAAACCATGGCGGTTTCCGTAACCCTTCCGGCGCTCGGCGAGAGCGTCACCGAGGGCACTGTCACCCGCTGGCTGAAGGCCGAGGGCGAACGCGTCGAGGCCGACGAGCCATTGCTCGAGGTCTCGACCGACAAGGTGGACACCGAGATCCCCTCGCCCGCCGCGGGCGTGCTCGCCTCCATCAAGGTCGCCGAGGACGAGACCGTCGAGGTCGGCGCCGAACTGGCCGTGATCGACGACGGCACCGGCGCGCCCGCCGCCGCACCGGCACCCGCTGCCGCCGCGGCGCCCGCCCCGGCCGCCGAGCCGGCACCGGCACCGGTCGCCGAGGCCCCGGCAGCCCCGGCCCCTGCCGCCCCGGCTCCGGCCGCGGCCCCCGCCGCCGCTCCGGCCGGTGGTGCCGAGGGCACGGACGTGGTCCTGCCCGCGCTCGGTGAGTCCGTCACCGAGGGCACCGTCACCCGCTGGCTGAAGTCGGTCGGCGACAGCGTCGAGGCCGACGAGCCGCTGCTCGAGGTCTCCACGGACAAGGTGGACACCGAGATCCCGGCGCCCGCCGCGGGCGTGCTGCTGGAGATCGTGGTGGGCGAGGACGAGACCGCCGAGGTCGGCGCCAAGCTCGCCGTCATCGGCGCCGCGGGCGCCGCCCCCGCACCGGCCGCCCCTGCCCCGGCCGCCGCTCCGGCGCCCGCGCAGGCCGCCCCCGCGGCTCCGGCCCCGGCTCCCGCCGCCCCGCCGGCTCCCCCGGCTCCGGCCCTGGTCCAGCCCGCTGCCCCGGCTCCGGCCCCGGCTGCGGGTCAGCCCGCGGCCCCGGCACCGGCACCGGCCGCCCCGGCTCCGGTCGCCCCGGCCGCTCCCGCTCCCGCCGCGATCACCGGTGACGAGGGCGCCTACGTGACCCCGCTGGTGCGCAAGCTCGCCGCCGAGAACGGCGTCGACCTGGCCACCGTCAAGGGCACCGGCGTCGGCGGCCGTATCCGCAAGCAGGACGTCATCGCCGCCGCCGAGGCCGCGAAGGCCGCCGCCGCTGCCCCGGCCCCTGCCGTGGCCCCCGCCGCCCAGAAGGCCGGGCCGAAGCTGGAGGTCTCCCCCCTCCGCGGCCAGACCGTCAAGATGCCCCGCATCCGCAAGGTCATCGGCGACAACATGGTCAAGGCGCTGCACGAGCAGGCGCAGCTGTCGTCGGTCGTCGAGGTCGACGTCACCCGTCTGATGCGGCTGCGTGCCCAGGCGAAGGGCTCCTTCGCGGCGCGCGAGGGCGTCAAGCTCTCCCCGATGCCGTTCTTCGTCAAGGCCGCCGCGCAGGCGCTGAAGGCCCACCCGGTCATCAACGCCAAGATCAACGAGGCCGAGGGGACCATCACCTACTTCGACACCGAGAACATCGGTATCGCGGTGGACTCCGAGAAGGGCCTGATGACCCCGGTCATCAAGAACGCCGGCGACCTCAACATCGCGGGCATCGCCAAGGCCACGGCCGACCTGGCGGGCAAGGTCCGCGGCAACAAGATCACGCCGGACGAGCTGGCCGGTGCGACGTTCACCATCAGCAACACCGGTTCCCGCGGGGCGCTGTTCGACACGATCATCGTGCCGCCGGGCCAGGTCGCGATCCTCGGTATCGGCGCCACGGTCAAGCGGCCGGCCGTCATCGAGACGGAGGAGGGCACGGTCATCGGCGTCCGCGACATGACGTACCTGACCCTCTCCTACGACCACCGCCTGGTGGACGGCGCCGACGCGGCCCGCTACCTCACGACGGTCAAGGCCATCCTGGAAGCGGGCGAGTTCGAGGTAGAACTCGGCCTGTAACTCCCCCACCCCCCGCCCCCGCCCGACCCCCGGGCGGGGGCACCGTCATATCCGGAGACACCGGGCACGGTTCGCGACGGGGTGTGGGCCGGAATACGGATGGCTGCGGGCGGGGGCCCCGGGCGCGAACCGCGGCAGGCAGCGGCCCGGCACGGGGTACGAGGCCGCGCGGCGGGTGCGGGTCGGCGCGGGGAGCGGGGAGCGGGGCGCGACGGCGTGCGGGTCGGTGCGGGGTGCGCATCGCAGCGGGCGGGGCCGTGCGGCGGGGCGCGGATCGATGCGGGCGGGGGGGTTCCCGGGTGCGGATCGATGCGGGCGGGGGCTCCGGGGTGCGGGGCGGCGGGATGCGGGTCCGTGCGGGGAACGGGTCGCGACGGCGTGCGGGGCGGTGCGGGTGCCGGGTCACGCGGCGAGGTGCGGGGGGCGAGGTCAGTGCGGGATGCGCGTCGCGACGGGGTTCAGGTCGGCGCGGGGTGCGGGCCGCGGCGGAGCACGGGGCGGGGAACAGGTCGCGGCGGAGCCCGGATCGATGCGGGCGGGGGCTCCCGGCTGCGGGTTCCGGGGTCCGGATCGCGGCGAGATGCGGGCCGGTGCGGGGTGCGCGTCGCAGCGGGGATGCGGGTCGGCGCGGGCGGGTCGCGACGGCGTGCGGTCGCAGCGGGGGGCAGGTCGGCGCGGGGTACGGGATCCCGCGGCGGGATGCGGGCCACGGCGGAGCACGGGGCGGGGTACAGGTCGCGGCGGAGCACGGATCGATGCGGGCCCGGGGCTCCCGGGTGCGGGTTCCGAGGAGCGGGGCGGCGGCGAGATGCGGGCCGGCAGGCGGAATGCGGGCCGGCGCGGGGTACGGGGTCCCGCGGGGGTGCGGGGTCGCGCGGCGGGGCGCGGCGGGGCGCGGTGCGCAGCAGGGTGCGCGTCGCAGCGGGGTACGGGGTCACGCGGCGGGTGCGGGTCGCGGAGAGGAGCGGGTCGGGGCGGGGCCGCGGGGCAGGGACGGGCCGCGGCGGAGCACGGGGCGGGGTACAAGTCGCGGCGGAGCACGGATCGATGCGGGCCGGGGCTCCGGAGTGCGGGGCGGCGGCGAGGTGCGGGTGCGCGGCGCAGCGGGGCGCGGGGAGGTGTGGGGTGGGATGCGGATCGATCGATGCGGGCGGGGGTTCCAGGGTGCGGGTTCTGGGTGTGGTGCCGTTTGTGGGTAGGTACGGCGGAGTCTCCGGCTCATCCGCTCTCAGGAACCCGCACCCAACAGCACACCCCCGCCACCCTCCAGGGGCGCGGGGAACTGCGCGACAAGCCGCGACCGACCCGCACCGGACAACCCACAGCACCACCCACCCCCCAGGGGCGCGGGGAACTGCGCGAAAAGCCACAACCGACCCGCACCCGACAAACGCACCCGCACCCGCACCCGCACCCGCACCCGCACCCGCACCCGCACCCGCACCACCCCTACAGGCAACCGGCCGAACCCCCCAGACCCCCCGGCCAAAACCTGACTGTAAGTCTCGTCTCACCTGCACGAAAGCGCCCCCACACGCCCTACCCGCGGAGCGAACCGGCCGTATTGTCTAAACGTCAATGCCCCAGGGGGCCGATGGGCGGCCCCTCCTTAAGGAGCCGTCATGACCGCGCCCGTCGTCCACTCGCTGCGCGAACAGATCCGCGAGCACATCGTGGAGGGAATCGTCAGCGGGCGCTGGAAGCCGGGCGAGCGGATCGTGGAGCGGCGGATCGCGACCGAGCTGGAGGTCAGCCAGACCCCCGTACGGGAGGCCCTGCGGGAGCTGGAGTCACTGCGGCTGATCGAGTCGGCGCCGAACAAGGGCGTACGCGTGCGCAATCTGACGGCCGCCGACCTGGAGGAGAGCTACCCGGTGCGGGCCGGTCTTGAGGCGATCGCGGCGGAGCTGGCGGCCGAGCGCCTGGCCCGGGACTGCTCGGCGCTGGAGCCGCACGTCGCCGCCCTGTACGAGGCCGACCGCAGGTCCGACGGCACGGCCCAGGTGCGGCACACCGTGGCCTTCCACCGCGAGCTGGTGCGCGCGGCGGGCAACTCGGTGCTCCTGCACACGTGGGAGGGCCTGGGCATCGAGGTGTTCACGGCGCTGTCGATCCGCTGGCTGGGCACCGTGCAGCAGTCGTACGCCGAGGAACACGAGGATCTGGTGGCCGCGTTCAAGAGACGGGACCCGCTCATCGCGGAGCTGGTGAAGGCCCACGTACTGGGCTGCGCCCCGAGGCCCTGAGCCGCGGCCCGCGCCGCCTGAACGGCACCACATCCACACCGGCAACCGTCCCATCCGGTAGCCTCACCGAAACCCCTCCCAGAAACGCCGCTCACCTGCGACAACACCGGCCAACCCCCGTCACCCGGTGCCACCGCCGGAGGCACCCCGTGCCTAGTTTCTCGGAATCGAGAGGTTTTGCCCGTCAACCCTTTGATCGATCATCGATCAGCGAGTTACAGTCGCCGACGGACTACCACCCGAGTCCAAGCCCTGTCCTGCCAAAGACCAAGGGCACCCCTGAACCCTTACCGATGAGGGAACCCCCTTCGACTGAGGAAGGCGGCGACATGACCGACCCCAACGCCATCCAGCCGAGCGCGCTCGACCAGCTCCCGGACCGCGACCCCGAGGAGACCGCCGAATGGCGGGCCTCACTCGACGCCGTCGCCAGGGAGGCCGGGCCGCACCGCGCCGCGTACCTGATGCGCCGCACGCTGGAGCGCGCCGAGGCGGCCGGTGTCGCGCTGCCGAAGCTCCTCGAAACCGACTACGTCAACACCATCCCCACCTCCGCCGAGCCGGCCGTACCCGGCGACGAGGCCATGGAGGCGCGGATCACCGCCTGGAACCGCTGGAACGCGGCGGCGATGGTGACCCGGGGCAGCAAGCACGGCGTCGGCGGCCACATCGCCACCTTCGCCTCCGCCGCCTGGCTGTACGAGACCGGCTTCAACCACTTCTTCCACGGCAAGGAGGGCGACGGCTCCGGCGACCAGCTGTACGTCCAGGGCCACGCCTCCCCCGGCATCTACGCCCGCGCCTTCCTCGACGGCCGGCTCGACGAGACGCATCTCGACAACTTCCGCCAGGAGGCCGGCGGCAACGGCCTGCCGTCCTACCCGCACCCGCGCCGCCTGCCCTGGCTGTGGGAGTTCCCGACGGTGTCGATGGGCCTGGGCCCGCTGTCCGCGATCTACCAGGCGCGCTTCAACCGGTATCTGACGGCGCGCGGCATCAAGGACGTCTCCGCCTCGCACGTGTGGGCGTTCCTCGGCGACGGCGAGATGGACGAGCCCGAGTCGACGGCCGCGATCGCGCTGGCGGCGCGTGAGGAGCTGGACAACCTCACCTTCGTCATCAACTGCAACCTGCAGCGCCTGGACGGCCCGGTGCGCGCCAACTTCAAGATCGTGCAGGAGCTGGAGGCCCAGTTCCGCGGCGCCGGCTGGAACGTCGTCAAGACGCTGTGGGGTTCGGCCTGGGACGAGCTGTTCGCGCTCGACACCACCGGCGCGCTGGTACGCCGGCTGCGTGAGGTACCGGACGCGCAGGTCCAGACGTACCAGACCCGGGACGCCGCCTACATCCGCGAGGACTTCTTCGGCAAGGACCCGGCGCTCGTCGAGATGGCGAAGCTGCTGAGCGACGACAAGATCACGGAGTGCTTCCACCTCTCCCGCGGCGGTCACGAGGCCCGCAAGGTCTACGCGGCCTACCGGGCGGCCCTCGCGCACAAGGGCGCTCCGACCGTCATCCTGGCCCAGACCGTCAAGGGCTTCACCCTCGGCGAGGGCTTCGCGTCGAAGAACGCCAACCACCAGATGAAGAAGCTGACGGTGGACGAGTTCAAGACGATGCGCGACCTGCTGGAGCTGCCGATCCCGGACAGCGCCTTCGCCGACGGCCAGGTGCCCTACGGCCACCCGGGCGCCGACTCCCCCGAGGTGCGCTACCTCCAGGAGCGGCGCGCGGCGCTCGGCGGCCCGGCCCCGGCCCGCCGTGTGCACCCGCTCGCCCCGCTGCCCGCGCCCGCCGACAAGTCCTTCGCCTCCTTCGACAAGGGCTCCGGTACGCAGAGCGTGGCGACCACCATGGCGTTCGTCCGGCTGGTCAAGGACCTGGTCCGGGACAAGGAGACCGGCAGGCGCTGGGTGCCGATCGTGCCGGACGAGGCGCGCACCTTCGGCATGGAGTCGCTGTTCCCGTCGCTCGGCATCTACTCGCCCAAGGGGCAGACGTACGAGCCGGTCGACCGTGACCAGCTGATGTACTACAAGGAGGCCAAGAACGGCCAGATCCTCAACGAGGGGATCACCGAGGCCGGTTCGATGGCCGACTTCATCGCCGCTTCGACGTCGTACGCGACGCACGGCGAGGCGATGATCCCCTTCTACATCTTCTACTCGATGTTCGGCTGGCAGCGCACGGCCGACCAGATGTGGCAGCTCGGCGACCAGCTCGGCCGCGGCTTCCTGGTCGGCGCCACGGCCGGCCGGACCACGCTGACCGGTGAGGGCCTGCAGCACGCCGACGGCCACTCCCCCGTCATCGCCGCGACCAACCCGGCGGCGCTGACGTACGACCCGGCGTTCGCATACGAGATCGCGACGATCGTCAAGGACGGTCTGCGCCGGATGTACGGCCAGGCCGCGCCGGGCGAGGACCCGAACGTCTTCTACTACCTGACCGTCTACAACGAGCCGCTGCCGCAGCCGGCCAAGCCGTCCGCGGCCGGCGTCGACGAGGGCATCGTCAAGGGCCTGTACCGCTTCAACACGGCGGAGTCGGCGGGCCTCGCCCCGACCGCCAACGCCCCGCGGATCCAGCTGCTGGGTTCCGGTACGGCCATCCACTGGGCGCTGGCCGCGCAGAAGCTGCTCGCCGAGGAGTGGGGGGTCGCGGCCGACGTCTGGTCGGCGACGTCCTGGACGGAGCTGCGGCGGGACGCGATGGAGGCCGACGCGGCGCTGCTGCGCGGCGAGGACCGGGTGCCGTACGTCCGTCGGGCGCTGCAGGGCGCCGAGGGCCCGGTGCTCGCGGTCTCCGACTACATGCGTCAGGTGCCGGACCAGATCGCGCAGTGGGTGGAGCAGGACTACTCCTCGCTGGGCACCGACGGCTTCGGTCTGTCGGACACCCGGCCGGCCGCCCGCCGTCACTTCGGCGTCGACGCGGAGTCGATCGTCGTCGCGGCGCTCGCCCATCTCGCCCGGCGCGGCGAGGTGAAGACCACCTCGGTGAAGGAGGCCCGCGAGCGGTACGGGCTGTAGGAACACCGGTCACCGTGCCCCCGGTGACGGCCCCCGCCGCACCGGGGGCCGTCACCGGGGGCGCGGCCGTACGGGACGGCGGGGCCCGTTGTCGGAGGGGGGCGGCATCATGGGGGGATGCGTGCTGCCCGGCTGATCAAGATGGTGCTGCTGCTGCAGTCCCGGCCCTCGATGACCGCCGCCGAACTCGCCAAGGAACTGGAGGTGTCGGAGCGGACCGTCACCCGCGACGCGCAGGCCCTGTCGGAGGCGGGGATTCCGGTGTACGCGGACCGGGGGCGGGCCGGCGGGTACCGGCTGATCGGCGGGTACCGGACGCGGCTGACGGGGCTGGCGCGCGGCGAGGCCGAGGCGCTGTTCCTGAGCGGGGTGCCGGGGGCGCTGCGCGACATGGGGCTCGAGGACGCGGCCTCGGCGGCGCGGCTGAAGGTGTCCGCCGCGCTGCTGCCCTCTGTGCGGGACGCCCCGCGGACGGCCGCGCAGCGGTTCCATCTGGACGCGCCCGGCTGGTTCCGGGAGCCGGAGACGCCCGAACTGCTGCCCGCGGTCGCCGAGGCGGTCTGGGACGACCGCTGTCTCACGGCCCGCTACCGCCGCGGCGAGGCCGAGGTGGAGCGCACGCTGGAGCCGTACGGGCTGGTGTTGAAGGCCGGCGCCTGGTATCTGTGCGCGCGGGTGCCGGACGCGGACGCGTTCCGGACGTACCGGGTGGACCGGTTCACGGCCGTCGGCGGGCCCGGCCCCCGGTTCGCCCGGGACGAGGAGTTCGATCTGCCCGGCTTCTGGGCGGCCCAGGCGGAGCGCTTCGCCCGGTCGCTGCTGCGCACCGAGGTCGTCGTACGGCTGTCCGCGCAGGGGGTGCGGCGGCTCGGGTACGCCGTCGATCCGCTCTCCGCGCGGGAGGGGCTGCGGTCCGCGGGCGAGGCGGACGCTGCGGGCTGGGTGACGGCGACCCTGCCGGTGGAGTCCGAGGAGGTCGCCTACGCGCAGCTCACCGCGCTCGGCCCGGAGGTCGAGGTGCTGGCGCCCGCGGCGCTGCGGGAGCGGTTCACGCGGGACGCCGCCCGGCTGGCCCTGCTGTACCGGAGCTGACGGTCCCGCCCGCACTCCGCGTGCGTCCCGACCGCGCAGGCCCGATGCTGGACCCGTGATGGACGAGATGGAGTTCTGGGAGCTGGTGGACGCCGCCCGCGAGGCCGCCGAGGGCGACCCGGAGGACCAGGCCGACCTGCTCGTGGAGCGGCTTGGCCGGCTCGACCCGGAGGCGGTGCTGGACTTCGCCCGTCACTTCGAGTCCCGCTACAACCGTGCCTACCGCTGGGATTTGTGGGGCGCGGCCTGGGTGCTGCTGGACGGGGCGAGCGACGACGCGTTCGACTTCTTCCGCTGCTGGCTGATCGGGCAGGGACGGGACGTCTTCGAGGGCGCCCTGCACGACCCGGACTCGCTGGCCGATCTGCTGGAGGACTTCGACGAGGAGATCGACGGCGACGGCGAGGAGCTGGGTTACGCGGCGGACGAGGCGTACGAGCAGCTCACCGGTACCGTGGCCCCGGATCTGGGGGTGGCACCCGCCCCCGCCGAGCCGGAGGGCACACCGGTCGACTTCGAGAACGAGCGGGTGCTTGCGCAGCGGTATCCCAAGTTGTGGAGCCGCTTCCGGACCTAGCGGTTCCCTGCGGGGCGTCTGGCGGTTGTTGGCTGGCCCGCGGTTCCCTGCGGGGCGTCTGGCGGTTGTTGGCTGGCCCGCCGTCCCCCTGCGGGGGGCCTCTGCCGGTTGTCGGCTGGCCCGCCGTCCCCTGCGGGGGGCCTCTGCCGGTTGTCGACTGGCCCGCCGTGGTGGTTGATCGCGCAGTTCCCCGCGCCCCTGTGGGGGTGCCCGTCAGTTGTCGGCTGATCCGCCGTTGTGGCTGAGCGCGCCGTTCCCCGCGCCCCTGGGGGGGTGCCCGTTAGTTGTCGGCTGATCCGCCGTTGTGGCTGAGCGCGCCGTTCCCCGCGCCCCTGTGGGGGTGCCCGTTAGTTGTCGGCTGATCCGCTGTGGTGGCTGAGCGCGCCGTTCCCCGCGCCCCTTCGGGGCGCCTGACCCGCTGTCTGGTGTCATCTGCGGCCTTGTAGGTGTGCTGCTGTGGTTCTGATGGTGGGGAGCTTGGCGGTCAGGGCTGCGCCGGGGCAGTTGGTCTGGAAGCCGGCGTCGTGGCCGGAGACGGCCGGCAGGGTGGCGACGGCGCCGACCGGGTAGCGGCTGCGGGCGTTGCTGGACACCAGGCGGGTGACGGCCCGCGGATCGACGCCGGCCAGGCCCAGCTTCCAGGCGGTCAGGGCGGCGATCGCGTCGGTCATGGCGCGCGGCACGGGGATCCCGGCGGTGAAGGTGCCGATGGCGGCGATGCCGGCGGTGCGGTGGTTGAAGCCCTGGGCGTGGGCGCCGGTGACGGCGCGTTCGATGCCGCCCGCGCGGCCCTCGTAGATGGTGCCGCAGCGGTCGACGAGGAAGTTGTAGCCGATGTCGTCCCAGTGGCGGCCGGTGGTCTGCCCCGCGTACAGGCGGCGGATCACCTCGGGCGTCTTGGCGCAGGTGTAGTCGTTGGGCGAGTCGGTGTGGTGGACGAAGACGGCGACGACCGCGTCGTCGTAGCGCGGGGGCGGCTGGGTGCGGCCCACGGTGGCGTCCAGCCAGGCGGAGCGCGGGCGGATGGGGGGCTGGGCGGCCTGGTAGGGCGGCGCGCTGCGCGGCGCCGCGGGCCGTGGCAGCACCACGGGGCTCTGCACGCCGCGGGCGCACAGCAGCAGGGTGAGGCCGGCGGCGAGGCCGGGCAGACAGGCGGCGAGCCCCAGGACGGTCCGGGGCACGCGTCGTCGCCGGGTCCGCCACCGCGTTCTTGTGATGACCCACATGTTCCTCACTGTGGGTTGCTTATGGCACGTCCGCGATGTGTGCTGTGCCACCCGGTGGAACCATCATCCCGGTCCGCGGCGTTTTTGTGGGTACACGCGGACGTGGCGGGTTCCGGTCCGTCCCCGGCGCGGGACTGATCACCGGGAGCGTGCCGCCCGTATAAGGGGTCCGAGAGAAAGGCGGCTCCGTGGACCTGCTCGATGTGCTGCTTGTGCTGGTGGTTCTCCTGTACGCGGCGTCCGGCTACCGGCGCGGTCTGGTGGCGGGCTGCGTCTCGCTGGCCGGTTTCGTGGGCGGCGCGATCGTCGGGGTGTGGATCCTGCCGTGGGTGATGGACCTGGTCACGCGCGGGACGACCGCGGCGACGGTGACCGCCGTGCTGACGGTGCTCGTTCCGGCGGCGGTGGGGCACGAACTGGCGGGCCGGCTGGCGCTGCGGCTGCGGCGCGAGCTGGACCGGGGGCCGCTGCGGGCGGCCGACGGGCTGGGCGGCGCCGCGGCCAACGCGGCGGCCGTGCTGATCGTGGCGTGGGTGGCGGCGAGCGTGCTGGGCGCGTCGTCGTCGCCGCTGGTGACGTCCGCGATCCGGAACTCGGCGGTGCTGGGCGCGGTGCAGAACCAGATGCCGGACACCACGCCCGCATGGTTCTCACGGGCCACGTCCGCGCTCACCGAGGCGGGCTTCCCGCAGGTGTTCAACCCGTTCGAGAACGAGTCGACGGCCGAGGTCGCCCGGCCGTCCGGCGACAGCGTCACGGCGGGCGCCCTGAACGCCGCGCGGACGAGCACGGTGAAGATCGAGGGCGTCTCGGGCAGCCAGGGCCGCGAGGGCAGCGGATTCGTGTACGCGCCGCGGCATGTGATGACGAACGCGCACGTGGTGGCGGGCATCGACAGTCCGAGCGTGCGGGTGGGCGGCGTCGGGCGGGTGTACACGTCCCGGGTGGTGCTGTTCGACCCGCAGAAGGACGTGGCGGTGCTGTACGTGCCGCGGCTGAGCGCGCCCGCGCTGAACTTCGACGACGGCGCGCGGCGCGGCGAGCCGGCGGTGGTCGCGGGCTATCCGCAGGACGGCGGCCTCGACCTCCAGGCGGCCACGGTGGCGAACCGGATCCGGGCGACGGGCCAGAACATCTACAACGACGCCACGGTCACCCGTGAGATCTACTCGATCCGCTCGACGGTGCGCCCCGGCAACTCCGGCGGTCCGCTGCTGACCACCGACGGCAAGGTCTTCGGTGTGGTCTTCGCGCGCTCCACCTCGGACGCCGAGACGGGCTACGTCCTGACGGCGGGCGAGGTGGCGGGCGACGCCCGGCGCGCGGCGACCGCGACGACGCCGGTGAGCACGGGCGCTCTGGTCAGCTCGTGAGGCTGCGGCGACGCCGGGGGCGCGGGCGGCCCGGTCGGCTCGCGCGGCTCACAGCGGGCGGCCCATGAGTACGTCGTCGACGTACTCGCCGGCCAGCAGGAACTCCGCGGGCAGCACCCCTTCGACGGCGAAGCCCTCGGACTCGTAGAGCCGCCGGGCGGGCGTGTTGTGCCCGAGGACGCGCAGGGTGATGCGGCGGGCGCCGCGCCGCCGCGCCTCGTCCTGCACGGCCCGCAGCAGCGCCCGGCCGACGCCGGCGCCGCGTGCCGCGTCGGCGACGGCCAGCCCCTGGATCTGGCGGACGTGCGCGTTGCAGGCCAGCGAGGTGGGCAGGGCGAGCCGGATGTAGCCGACGAGGACGCCGTCGAGTTCCGCGACCAGATGGTCCTCGGGTCCGCAGCGCTCGGTGAAGAACGGCGGGTAGGGCGGCTGGGGCCGCGGCTGCACGGCGTGCAGCGGTGACCAAGTGGCCCGGTCGAGGAGGCTGAGCGCCTCCTCGTCCTCGGGGGTGGCGCGGCGTATGTGCGGTTCGGGCATGGCGGTCACTGTAGGCCGGGCGGGCGGAACGTCGCCCGGGTTTTGCGGCGGGCGCCGGGCAGTATGGGCGCATGGAGCGTTCGCGAATCGCGGTGGCCGGCGCGTCCGGTCTCATCGGCGGTGCCCTGGTGCGGTCCCTGACGGCGGACGGGTACGAGGTGGCGCGGCTGGTGCGGCGCGCGCCCGCCGGTCCCGGCGAGGTCCGCTGGGACCCGGAGCGGCGGTCCGTGGACGCGGCCGGGCTGGCCGGCTGCGCCGCCGTGGTCAACCTGGCGGGCGCCGGAGTGGGCGACCACCGGTGGACGGACGCCTACAAGCGGCGGATCCGGGACAGCCGGGTGCTGGGCACTGAGACGCTGGCGCGGGCCGTGGCGGCGCTGGATGAGCCGCCGCGGGTGTTCGTGAACGGCAGCGCGATCGGCTACTACGGCACGACCGGGAGCCGGGTCGTGGACGAGGGGGCGCCGCCGGGTGACGGTTTCCTGCCGTCCCTGTGCGTGGCGTGGGAGGCGGCGACGGGGCCCGCGCAGGCGGCCGGGATCCGGACGGTGCTGGCGCGCACCGGGCTGGTGGTGAGCCGCCGGGGCGGTGCCTTCGGTCGGCTGTTCCCGCTGTTCCGGGCCGGGCTCGGGGGGCGGCTCGGCGACGGGCGGCAGTACTGGTCGTTCATCGCGCTGCACGACACGGTCGCCGCGCTGCGTCATCTCATCGACACCGATGAGTTGTCGGGCCCGGTGAATCTGACCGCACCGCGGCCGCTGACGAACCGTGAGATCACCGCGGCCATGGGCCGGGTGCTGCACCGGCCGGCGCTGTTCGCGGTGCCGGCTCCCGTGCTGCGGGCGGTGCTGGGCGAGCTCGCCGGGGATGTGCTGGGCAGTCAGCGGGTGGTGCCCGAGCGGCTGTTGGAGTCGGGGTTCGCCTTTGCGTTCCCCGGGATCGAAGACGCGATCCGTGCCGCGTGACGAACTTCTGTGACCGCATGCGACCGTCGTGCGACCGTGCCCTGTCGATGCGCGACTGTCCTTGACCAGTCACGGCCCTACCCTCGACCCGAACTCGGGTATTCCTGCTGCCTGTCGGGGGCACGAGGCCCCCACCGGCCGCGCAACGTCGAGGAGGAGCCTCGTGCTTGAGCCCGTGTACCAGGCGGACGTCGTCGTCGTGGGAGCCGGGATCGCCGGTCTGTCGGCGGCCCATCGCCTCACCAGCGCAGGTGTGACGACCGCGGTCCTGGAAGCCGCCCCTTGGGTCGGCGGCCGCATGTCGACGGAGAAGGTCGACGGTTTCCGGCTCGACCGGATCGGACGGCTCCTGTCCACGTCGTATCCCGAACTGCGCCTGACGCCCGGGCTGGACGCCCTCGTCCTGCGCACCTTCGCGCCGGGCGTACTGCTGCACCACGACGGGCGCCGGCAACGCGCGGGCGCCCCGGCGGGCGCGGGGAGCGCAAGGGGCGCACTCCATGCCGTGCGCGCCTTGGCGGGCGCCCCCAGGGGCTCGGCCGCGCCCTCCGCACGCCCGGGCGCCCGCTCCCTCGACATCGGCGCGCCCCTGCGGCTGCGCGCCCTGCTCGGCCGGATCGCCACGACCCCCGTCGGGCGTCTGCTGGCCCGCCCCGAACTCCCCGCAGCCCAGGCCCTCGTGGCCCGCGGCACGCCCGCCCGCACGGTCGACGGCTTTCTGCGTCCGCTGCTCGCCGCCCTGCTCTGCGACCCGGAGCTGACCACGTCCAGCCGGTGCGCCGACCTCGCGCTGCGCTCGTTCGCGGGCGGCCGGCTGTGCGTGCCGGAGGGCGGGGCCGAGGCGCTGCCGGAGCTGCTGGCCGGCGCGCTGCCGCCGGGCACCGTGCACACCGGGGTCCGGGTCACCTCCGTCTCCACGACCTCGGTGACCACCGCCGAGCACGGCGAGATCCGCTGCCGTGCGGTCCTGCTGGCGACCGACGCGCGCGCCGCCGCCGAGCTGCTGCCGGGCCTGCGGGTGCCGGACTTCCACCCGGTGACCGTGGTGCACCACACGACGGACGAGCCCCCGGCGACGGGCGCCTCGCTGCTGCTCGACGCCGACCGCGGCGGCCCGGTCGCGCACACCGCGGTCGTCAGCGAGGTCGACCCGAGCCGCGCGCCCGCGGGCCGGGCCCTGGTCTCCTCGACGGTCCTGGGCGATCCGCCGGAGGGCGTCGACACGGCCGTACGCATGCATCTGTCCCGGCTCTACGGCATCTCGACGCACCGCTGGGAGACCCTGGCCGTGCACCACAGTCCCGAGGCGGTGCCCGCGATGCGCCCGCCGCACGATCTGCGCCGCCCGGTGCGGCTGCTGGCGGGCCTGTATGTGTGCGGCGACCACCGCGACACCAGCACCGTCCAGGGCGCGCTGCACTCCGCGGGCCGCGCCGCCTCGGCGATCCTGGCCGACCTGGGCGCGACCGGCTCAATGCACCGCGCAGACCCACTCCCCGCCACGCGGAAAGCCGCCTGACCCCCAAAGGGGCGCAGGAAACGGCACGCCCAGGCGCCCCAAAGGGGCGCGGGGAACGGCGCGACCAACCACAACGAACCCGCACCCGCCGAACCACCCGAGCCCTTGGGCGCAGGCAGGCTCAACCGAGCGCCGCGACCTTGTCGCGGTACCCACGCACCGGCGCGGCGTCCCGGTACGGCTCCAGCCGCCGCTCGAAGTCCCTGACGTACTCCAGCGCGCGCACCGAACGCATCTCCGTGGCCTGCCCGGCCGCCTCCGCGCCCAGCGCGCACGCCTGGTCGAGTTCGCCCAGGCCGAGGCGGGCGGTGGCGAGGACGACCCGGCAGAACAGCCGGCTGCGGGCGTACGCCGGGGCGCGCAGATGCAGGGAGCGTTCGGCGTGCTGGGCGGCGGCCCGGTACTGCTGGAGGTCCCGGTGGCAGTGCCCGAACTCGTCGGCGAGCTGCGCCTCGTCGAAGAACCGCGCCCAGTGCGGCACCTCGTCACCGGGCCGGGCCGCCTCCAGGGCGCGTTCGGCGCGCACCAGTGCGCCGGTGCACGCCCGCACCTCGCCGAGCACGCCGTGCGCACGTGCCTCGACGGCGTGCAGCAGGGCCTGCACCACGGGTGGGGCGCCGGTCCCGACCCCCTGCTGGGCCACCCGCGCCAGCTGGACGGCCTCCCGCCCGTGCCCGAGGTAGACGGCCTGGCGGCTCATGGTGATCAGCACATACGAGCCGTACGCCCGGTCCCCCGCCACCTGGGCGAGCCGCAGCGCCTGCACGAAGTAGCGCTGGGCCAGTCCGTGCGCGGCGATGTCGTACGACGTCCAGCCGACGAGCCGGGTGAGATCGGCCGCGGCGGCGAACAGCCGACGGCCGGTCTGCTCGCCGTAGACGCCGCGCAGCATCGGCTCGCACTCGTGCTCCAGGTAGCGCACCAGGGCCTGCCGGGCGTGGCCGCCGCCGTACTGGTGGTCGAGGGCCCGGAACAGGTCGCAGACGGAGCGCAGCGCGGCGATGTCGCCGCCGGTGACCTTGTGCGGGATCCCGCGGTCGGCCTGGCCGCGCGGACGCGGCGGGACATGCGCCGGCCGCGGGACGGGGGCCGCGGGCCGGGCCGACGACAGGGGGCCGCCCTGCGCGGGCACCCGGGGGGCTGGCTCGCTGCGGGCCACCCTGTCGTCGGCCCGGCCGATCAGCCAGTCCCGGCTGGGCACCACGAGCCCCGCCGCGGTGAACGCGATCTTGCGCAGCTCGGCGTGGCTGCCGGAGTCCTTGCGCCACAGCCCGCTGACGATGTCGACGGCCTCCTCGGGGCTGGCCGCGAACTCCAGCCCGGCGTAGACCGGGGCACAGGCGTCCAGGCCGAGGTCCTGGGCGGTGAGCCGGCGGCCGAGCCGGCGGGTGAAGACCTCCGCGATCAGGGCGGGCGTGGTGCCGCGCGGCTGCTGCCCCCGAAGCCATCTGGTCACCGACGTCTTGTCGTATCTGAGGTCCAGTCCGTGCTCCAGACCGAGCTGGTCGACGCGGCGGGCCAGACCCGCGTTGGAGAACCCCGCTTCCGCGATGAGCGCGGCGAGCTGGCGGTTGGGAGTGCGCTGCGCGGGTCGTTCCGTCATATGCGGTACGGTCTCCTGCCTCCCGGGCCGACATGCCCGGATTGCCTGTGAGCAGCCCTTATGGCCTCATGAACGGCGCGAATGTAGCGGAGAGTGAGCAGCGACTCGCACATCTCGACGCTCATTCATTCCATCGTGTGAGGAGGGACCGCGAAGCTGACGCGTGACGGCCGGACGTACAGTGGCTTGGGCGCGTTACGTGCCTGACACACCCTTCGCCCTAGGGAGGCGCTTGCCGTGAGTGAGTTGCGGTTCGTCCGCATGGGGTTCGGCGCGGATGCCGTCGAGTACCAGGAGGCGTGGGACGAGCAGCGCCGGGTGCACGCGGCGCGGTTCGCCGACGAGGTCCCCGACACCGTTCTGCTGCTGGAGCACCCGCCCGTCTACACCGCGGGCCGGCGCACCGAGGACAGCGAACGGCCGCTCGACGGCACGCCGGTCGTCGACGTGGACCGCGGCGGCAAGATCACCTGGCACGGCCCCGGCCAGCTCGTCGGCTACCCGATCCAGAAGCTCCCGCGCCCGGTCGACGTCGTCGCACACGTGCGGCGCCTGGAGGAGGCGCTGATCCGCACCTGCGCGGAGTACGGCCTGGAGACCACCCGGGTCGAGGGCCGCAGCGGGGTGTGGGTCCTCGGCGACCCGGTCGAACGGCGCCCGGCGATCGGCGGGCTGTCCCTGGACTTCGACCCGCGTCTGCAGGACGAGGAGTTCGACCCCCGCCTCAACGGCCCCGAGTACGCCCCGTCCAACGCGGGCCAGCGGCGCGAGGACCGCAAGATCGCCGCGATCGGCATCCGCGTCGCCAAGGGCGTCACGATGCACGGCTTCTCCTTCAACGTGAACCCGGACAACGCCTGGTTCGACCGGATCATCCCGTGCGGCATCCGCGACGCGGGCGTCACCTCGCTCGCCGCTGAGCTGGGCCGCGACATCACGGTCCACGAGGTCCTGCCGACGGTCGAGCGCCACCTGAGGGACATCCTGGAGAACGCGGACCTCAAGCCCCGCGAAATCGAACGACGGCCGGCGGCATAGGACAGCCCCTCTGCACGACAAGGCGGCACCCACAGCCCGGCCGCCCCTCGGCGACATGGTCCGGCTCGACCAGCCCGTCCGGCGTTTGAGGACGAGGCCGTCCGGGCCGAAGCGAGGGTCCAGGGGCGGCAGCCCCCGCAGGGCCCGCACCACACCGACCGCACGAAGGCATAAAACACTCCCCCCGGCACTTGACAGACAAGGCAAGGCCCGAACAGCCCGTCCGGCGTTTGAGGACGAGGCCGTCCGGGGCGAAGCGGGGGCCCGGGGGCGGCAGCCCCCGCCGGTCCGGCACCACCGCCGGGCATTCAAATCAACGGGCGTACCCTTAAAGTCGCCGAAGAATCAATCGCTAGGGAGCCGGTCGTGTCCGCAGTCGCACCAGACGGACGCAAGATGCTGCGCCTGGAGGTCCGCAACAGCCAGACCCCCATCGAGCGCAAGCCCGAGTGGATCAAGACCCGGGCGAAAATGGGCCCCGAGTACACGAAGATGCAGAACCTGGTCAAGAGCGAGGGTCTGCACACGGTCTGCCAGGAAGCCGGCTGCCCGAACATCTACGAGTGCTGGGAGGACCGCGAGGCGACGTTCCTCATCGGCGGCGACCAGTGCACCCGGCGCTGCGACTTCTGCCAGATCGACACCGGCAGGCCCGCGGCGCTCGACCGCGACGAGCCGCGCCGGGTGGGCGAGTCCGTGGTCACCATGGACCTGAACTACGCCACGATCACCGGCGTCGCCCGCGACGACCTGGCGGACGGCGGCGCCTGGCTGTACGCCGAGACCGTGCGCCAGATCCACCAGCAGACGGCGGACCGCGAGGGCGGCCGTACGAAGGTGGAGCTGCTGGCCCCCGACTTCAACGCCGTCCCGGAGCAGCTGGCCGAGGTCTTCTCCTCGCGCCCCGAGGTCTTCGCGCACAACGTCGAGACCGTGCCCCGGATCTTCAGGCGGATCCGTCCCGGCTTCCGCTACGAGCGTTCCCTGAAGGTCATCACCGACGCCCGCGACTACGGCCTGGTCACCAAGTCCAACCTGATCCTCGGCATGGGCGAGACCCGCGAGGAGATCAGCGACGCGCTCCGGCAGCTGCACGAGGCGGGCTGCGAGCTGGTCACCATCACGCAGTATCTGCGTCCTTCCGTGCGCCACCACCCGGTGGAGCGCTGGGTCAAGCCGCAGGAGTTCGTCGAGCTGAAGGAGGAGGCCGAGCAGATCGGCTTCTCGGGCGTGATGTCGGGGCCGCTGGTACGGTCCTCCTACCGTGCCGGACGGCTGTACCAGATGGCCGTCGAGAAGCGCGGCGCGTTCGTCGCCGCCCAGGCGGTCTGAGACACCGTCACCTCCCGTGCGGGGAACGGGGATACGGGCTCGTATGAGTTCGCGCACACCCCGTTACCCGCCGGTAGAGTCCGGGTGTTCCGCGGCCCCGACCGTCCTCGCAGATGAGAGGCGCGCGTCGGGGCCGCGTCACCGTTTCGGGTCCGCGAATCAAGGCTTCATCGGTGTTTGACCGGTCGGTCACGCCCTGGTAACACCAAACAGTGACCCTGGACTCACGCCATGCGCACCCGTTCCCGGAGCAGTACCGAGGGGGGACCTCCATGCAGGCAGCACCCGTTCGCGCCACCGCCATCCCGAGCTTCACCGACGCGCTCCGCGCCGTCGAGTCCCTGCTGATGAGCGGCGGCCAGCGCACCGCACGTCGCAATGCCTGGACCTCCGTCCTGGAGGACCGCCGCCGCGCCCAGGACCGGGTCGAGGCGCAGCGCGTCCTGGACCGGGCCGCCACCCGTTCCTGACGCCCGCGCCGTCCGGGCGCCACCGTCGGGACACTGCCGTCGAAGGCGCTTCCGGGGCCACGTAGACTTCGTGACATGGCGAGGAAGGAAACCGCAGCGGACGCTGCGAACCCCGGGCGACTGAAGCAGATCGCCCTGACGTACAAGATGACCCGCAAGGCCGACAAGAAGATCGGTCTTGTACTCGCGGCTGTCGGCATCGCCACCTTCGGTGTCTTCCTCGCGATCGGCTTTCTGATCGGTCACCCGGTCTATCTCGGCATCCTGGGCCTGCTGCTCGCCTTCCTCGCGACGGCGATCGTCTTCGGCCGCCGTGCCGAGCGGGCCGCGTTCGGGCAGATGGAGGGGCAGCCGGGCGCCGCCGCGGCCGTCCTCGACAACATCGGCCGGGGCTGGACGACGACCCCAGCGGTGGCGATGAACCGCAGCCAGGACGTGGTGCACCGGGCCGTCGGCAAGGCCGGCATCGTGCTCGTGGCGGAGGGCAACCCGAACCGCGTGAAGAGCCTGCTGGCCGCCGAGAAGAAGAAGATGAACCGCATCGTGGCGGACGTGCCGGTGCACGACCTGATCGTCGGCACGGGCGAGGACCAGGTCGCGCTGAAGAAGCTGCGTACGACCATGCTGAAGTTCCCGCGCGTGCTGACCGGCCCGCAGGTGACCGCCACCAACGACCGGCTGCGCGCCCTGGGCGACCTGATGACCAACATGCCGCTGCCGAAGGGCCCGATGCCCAAGGGGATGCGGATGCCGAAGGGCGGCCCGAAGGCCCGCTGACCGCCTGCGACGAAGGGGGCGCCCGGAGTGATTCCGGGCGCCCCCTTCGTCGTACTCGCAGGGCGTGCTCCCGGGCTCTGCACGCCCCCGAGCACGCCCTCGGATGCCTCAGATGCGGACCTCCACCGTGCGGGCGAGGCGGTCGTGCAGGCCCCGGCCGTCGCGGTCCCAGATGAGCGCCGGCAGGGCGAGGAACAGCAGGACCGTGCGCAGCAGGACGCGCAGCGGGTTGGCACGGCCGGTGTCGAGCGCGACCACCCGGAGGCCGAAGAGCCGCTTGCCCGGGGTGAAGCCGACCGTACCGACGGTGAGCAGGATCAGCGCGAACAGGATGAGCGGGGCCCAGACCTGGGCCGCACGGTTGTAGCTGTCCGTGATCAGGCCGTATGCGATCAAGAGGCACAGCCCCCAGTCCACGGCCAGCGCGCCCAGCCGCCGTCCGGGGCGGGCGATCGAGCCCGGTCCCTGCTCCGGCAGACCGAGCTGTTCACCCCGGTATCCGAAGTCGGCACCGGCCTCTTCCATGGCCGCGCGCGGCCCGGAGAGCCACGATCCCACTGCTTGCCTGTTGTCCACCCGTCCACGGTACTGCGCCCGGGAATGGCCGGGAGACGGCGGGGTCCGTCGGGGCTACCGTGGAAGCCGGACCGGTTAACTTCTGCGAAACAAATGGGTCACGCCTGAGAAATCACCCGTACTTAGTGTCGAGCCAGCGTGTGCCACCGCACTGGCCGCACGAACGAACTACCACCCCGGCGACAGGACGGTCGGGAGTAGGAGGAGCTGGATGTTCCAGAACGCCGACGAGGCCAAGAAGTTCATCGCGGACGAGGACGTCAAGTTCATCGACGTCCGGTTCTGCGACCTGCCGGGCGTGATGCAGCACTTCACGGTGCCGGTCGAGGCGTTCGACCCGGACGACGAGCTCGCCTTCGACGGGTCCTCGATCCGTGGTTTCCAGGCCATTCACGAGTCCGACATGGCGCTGCGCGCCGACCTGTCGACCGCCCGGGTGGACCCGTTCCGCCGGGACAAGACCCTCAACATCAACTTCTTCATCCACGACCCGATCACGGGCGAGCAGTACTCCCGTGACCCGCGGAACGTGGCGAAGAAGGCCGAGGCCTACCTCGCCTCCACCGGGATCGCGGACACCGCGTACTTCGGTCCCGAGGCCGAGTTCTATGTCTTCGACTCCGTCCGCTTCGCCACCAGCGCGAACGAGTCCTTCTACCACATCGACTCCGAGGCGGGCGCCTGGAACACCGGTGCGCTGGAGGACAACCGCGGTTACAAGGTCCGCTACAAGGGCGGCTACTTCCCGGTCCCGCCGGTCGACCACTTCGCCGACCTGCGTGCCGAGATCTCCCTGGAGCTGGAGCGGGCCGGTCTGAAGGTCGAGCGCCAGCACCACGAGGTGGGCACCGCGGGCCAGGCCGAGATCAACTACAAGTTCAACACGCTGCTCGCCGCCGCCGACGACCTCCAGCTCTTCAAGTACATCGTGAAGAACGTCGCCTGGCGCAACGGCAAGACCGCGACCTTCATGCCGAAGCCGATCTTCGGTGACAACGGTTCGGGCATGCACGTCCACCAGTCGCTGTGGAGCGGCGGCGACCCGCTGTTCTACGACGAGCAGGGCTACGCCGGCCTGTCGGACACCGCCCGCTACTACATCGGCGGCATCCTCAGGCACGCCCCGTCGCTGCTGGCCTTCACCAACCCGACGGTGAACTCGTACCACCGTCTGGTGCCCGGCTTCGAGGCGCCGGTCAACCTGGTCTACTCGCAGCGCAACCGCTCCGCGGCCATGCGCATCCCGATCACGGGGTCCAACCCGAAGGCCAAGCGCGTCGAGTTCCGCGCGCCCGACTCCTCCGGCAACCCGTACCTCGCCTTCTCGGCGCTGCTCCTCGCGGGCCTGGACGGCATCAAGAACAAGATCGAGCCGGCCGAGCCGATCGACAAGGACCTGTACGAGCTGGCTCCCGAGGAGCACGCCGGCGTCCCGCAGGTCCCGACCTCGCTCCCGGCGGTCCTGGACTCCCTGGAGGGCGACCACGAGTTCCTGCTCGCGGGCGATGTCTTCACGTCCGACCTGATCGAAACGTGGATCGACTTCAAGCGCACCAACGAGATCGCCCCCCTCCAGCTCCGCCCCCACCCGCACGAGTTCGAGCTGTACTTCGACATCTAAGCCATTAGTGTCTTAGTAGCAGTTCTACTCATGCACGCTTACAGGGGAAGATGATACAACCCCTGTCAAGTATGGCCCGGAATACCAGCCGCGTATGAGGCAAAATAGAGGGACCCCTAGCCGATTAGGCCGGGGGTTCCTCTATTTATGTGGGGAAAGGCTGACTAGCCTTCTCGTTCGTCGTCTTCATGGTCACCCAATGTGTTGTCGAACAGAGCTACCCAAGCACCAAGGATGAACGCTGCGAAGAGGATTGCTGCGAACGCAACATCCTTCTGTTCCTTGCCAACGGTACTGGCAAAGATAAGAAGTCCTCCCGCCGCAGTCAGTGCCAACGGCGTTTTGGTCATCTTGAACAACCGGCCTCCCTTCCATCCCTGTGCGAATTAGCCCAAGGGCTCAGGGAAGCCTTACGCAACCTCTGTACGTGCGAGAAGGATGCGGAAGTCCACCGTTCGGCCGTTCGCGTCATTCACAGGGAAGCATCCAAATACGTCGAACAGCGTTGCACTGCCGTCATCCTCCTTCCAGAGAACGTCTCCGTTCTTGTTGCGTACCTTGCCGACCCTTCCGACCAACGGCAGTTCCGTTGGCGTATAGAGCTGTAGATAGTCCTTGTACTGGTACTGCTCCGAGAAGTCTTGGATAGAACCCCAGGGACGAACAGAACCGCCCGTACAGCGAATGTATTGCGGCTCGTCATAGTGGTATACGTACTCGAATGCTCCGGAGTCGGGGTTCTGTTCCCATGTTGCCGTATAGAACTCTGCGCGCAGTTCGTAGCGCTTCATTGCAAGCAGTCTCACCACGACCACAGCCTTACGCTGATTCGACGCGCTTCGCGATTCTGTCGCCTTAGCTCGTAACGGTAGTCGAATGGATTCATGCGAATCGTTCGACTCTTGCGCCATGACAGATTCGCAATCGCCTTCTGCGCAAGAGGCGATAGCCATACATCCTTGTCGCCGAACACCAACTTGGATTCGCCCTGTGTCACGGATTCCATGTTCGGCTGTTCGTATACGGATGTTGCGTCATCCTCCATGTATGCACACTGATACGCGACAGCCTTCCTAAGCCATACAAGGTCAGTAGCATTCAATACTAGTTCCTGTGGCCTGCCGGATGCTGTCTCAATAATCGCCTGTGCCTTCTTAATCGTCGCATCATCGACGGATACCCCGGCGATATCTGCAACGTCTGTAATCGTTGCGTACATCCTTAACCCTCCAATCCTCGCACCACAACGATTCGCTGTGGTGCTGTGTAATCTGCGGCCGGACCATTCGTCAGCTTGAGAGCTAGGCGGTAATCGCCTGGAACGTCAAACAGAGTCGTGGTCGGCCAATTGAACGTGACCTCTCCAGAGGCGGCATTCGTGATGGATGCTGTTCCACCGGTACGCAAAACACCATCGGGACCGGATACAAGAACAGACGCACCGGTGTACGCAGAGAGAGACCTAGCGTTGCCGTTCGCATCCTTGACGGTCAGAACAAGCGCCTCTACTGGAACACTGCCCGCGACAAACTCAAGTGTCATCCTTCAATCTCCATTCGTAGTTTCTTCCTCGGTAGCTCTAGAGCCACGGCATTACAGCCAAGGGTGAGGACTCCCCTTTGATGAACGAGCGTTAGAGCTAGCTCAATGAACGTCGGAACTTCTACAGCCGTCCGTGTGACGCTCCAGCCCACGCCCCGGCCCGCTGCCTTACCGGACGCCAACGAGACGCTTACAGGGGCACTGGGGGCCGTTCCTGGGGCACGGCTTACGGTCCAGCCGCCTCCCCTTGCCATTGCCGTACCGACCGAGCTGCTTACGTTCATGAGACGCCAATCTCAAAGAGACCGGAGCCGGTAACGACAGAACCCGAATCCGGGTCACTCTCAAAGAATGAGAACTCAAGGGTGAAGTCCTCATTGGTAAGGCTCAGGGTCTCACCCAAATCCACATAGCCAAAGAGAGGCTTACCGGTTGCTGTGTCGTCATAGACAACCGCCCAACGCACATTAGCGGTAAGGCCGGACCATGTTGCGTCGTCAGCATCAATCTTGAAGACGTAAGACGCATAGCTAAGAGCCTTGCCCGTTAGAACCTTTCCGCCCGCCGTATAACCTGCGCCGGAAACCTCGTAAGCGCTCACGGTTGACCAGGCACCCTGAGTGTTGCGGTTAGGTGTATAGCCCGAACCAACAAGAGCAATCTTGATGGTGTCGCTTGTGAAGTTGATTTGCCCATTGAACGCCTTGGCGAACAACGAACCATAGAAGTACGTAGATAGTGGCATTAGTATTAGTCCTTTCACAGAAAGAGGGGCAGAGCCGAAACCCTGCCCCTCAGTCGAACCTAATCAGTGATTAGGAAGCCGTTACCTCAAGGATTCCGAACGCCTCAGGGCGACCAACGGCAAAGGCACGACGTGCACGCATCTTGAGAAGCGGCTCATCAGTGCGAGCGCCAACCTCGTAAGAGAGGACGCTCTCAGGGCCGGAACGGACACCCAAAAGCAGGTGCTGGCGGTTACCAACAACTAGAAGCGGGTTACCAGCAGTTCCAGCGACACCACCAGCGCCACTAGGAGCGCTAGAAGCAGTGGCAGAAACAACCGCACCGTATGAGAAGTTCACGGCGTAACCGAACAGAGTCGAAGGAGTGCCGTTAAGGCCCTCAACGAAGATTGGACGGTTGTTGTTGTCCAGGATTCCACGGAATACAGACTTGAACTTAGGGTGAGCGATTACAACCGCGTCCGCGTCATTCCAGTAGGAACCAGCCTCAACCTTGCCGAACACGTCGGAAAGGTCAGTGTAGGTAACCGCACCGGCAGTGGAAATCTTGTTGCCAGCAGGCGCAGACTTGTAAACCGAGGTGAACGGAACAGTTCCGCCATTCTCGGCACCAGTGGCACCAAGGGCCGCATTGTCAAGGTGGGTAGCGTAAGAAACCGCCCACTCTGACTGATGCGCACCAACGATATTCGCTAGAGCGTCCTCAAGGTCTTCCTCAGCCATCGTAATAGCGTTGGTGAACTTGCGAGCGGTAAGCGTTACATCGTCAAGGGTTGGGTTGTCATCGACATAGGCGCCACCCTTGGCGGTTACCTGAGTGGTAGCCGCACCAATGCGAGGAACGTTCATAACGTTGCTCTGCATTGAATAGCGACGGGCCGTAGCCTCAATCGCCGAATTCTGTAGAACTCGGGTCAGAACCTCAGAGCCGTACTCCTCGGGTACCCAAGCATCAGCATTAACACGTGCCATTTTCTTTTATTCTCCTGTTATGTATTTAGTTATCGGGGGTCCGTAGACCCCCGGATATTTAGTTGTTGTTCTGTTGTGTATTCAGTTGTGCCTCAAGGGTTAGCCCTTGAGAAGTTTTGCAGCGAGGATATCTGCGGAACTCTTCTGTGGACGTGCTTCCCGCTTATCTGCGGCGTCTGCTCCACCGGAAACCCTCTGCTGAGTGTTGAACAACTCAGGAAGGTCCTCCTTCAAAGCGTCCAACTGTTCCGTAAGGCCCTCTAGCTCTCCGGTCTCCGTGACGGAAACCTTTGAGTAGTCGATGAACTTAGAAGCCTTGGCATTCGTCAATCCCGCGTCTCTAAGCGCATCCTGAGCCTTTGTCTGTACGTAGTTCGTCTTGAGTGTCTGAGTCTCAGAAGTCATAGTCTCAATCTGTTCCTTTAGAGCCTTACTCTCAAGTCGGTAAGTCTTGGCTTCCTCGTTGGCCTTCTTCAAAGCCTCTCGGATAGCCTCAATCTCATTCTCATCCATTACTTGTCATGCCTCCATCTCGGATTAGTCGGGGGGTCATCGCGACCCGTTCGGTAATGGTTCTGTCTGGGTTAAGCAGCCTTGGCAAAAGAGCCATCAGGAATGGCGGCGGTTGCCTCGGCATCGGGGTTTAGTTCTTGCGAATCAGAATTACCCGGAATGCCCGAGCCGGCCTGGATATTCAGGGTATTCGTAGAATCCATTTCGATAATCCACTGACCAATAACCGCAGCGTCGTAACCCAACTCCGCTGCAACCTGCTTGAGTGGAATACCAATCTGAATCTTCTTGTAAGCAATTTCCATTGCTTCCTTGGTGTCGAAGGTTTCCACAGGCTTCCAATGAACCTGTACGTCTTCCTTGAATCCGGCGGTTTCAAGGATGAAGGTGAAAACCTCTCGCCACGTAGCGCCGAAGGACAGTTGGCGTGTCCGTACCTTCTTGACTAGTGGTGCCTCTGCTGTCCTCAGGGCCTCTCCGGACGGAATGTTTCCCGTAGGCTCGAAGTAGTGCAAAGGAGTCTCTGTGATGGTTGCCAGAGCGCGAATGTAGACGCGCATTGGCTCAAGGAATGACTCAGGCTTAGCAGGGTCTAGCTGCCCGATTTCCTTGACGTTGTTGAAGATGGTTAGCTCACCAGGGGTCGAGCCGGTTAGCGTGCTCTCGGAGCCCTCATCAAAGTCAGCGGCCTCTGAGGAAGCGTCCTCGGTAAGCGCATAACGCCACGGGAAGCCCTGGTAATCGTTGGCAGCCATCTGCGTAACTGCCAGCTTGTTAATCATGTCCTGAGGTTCGAAAGCGCTTCTGTGCTCAGGCTTGCCCTTAGGCCGCTCCGTGCGGAAGTGGAACACAGGAATGCGGCCGAACGGATTCGGCATGTGTCCATCGCTATCCGTGAAGTCATCCAGGAACGGCACAAAGTCCGAATCCTTGGGAGTCTGAGGAAGCCTCTCCGCGCGACTCACGTACTTCTCGATGCGGTCCTGGTAGTACAGGTTCACGCGAGTACGGTCCTTGCCATCAATCGTGGTTTCCCACACCTTGGCAGCACAGCGCTTTAGACGGGGGTTCTCTTCCTCGTACAGGACAACCGTTGTCTTAGGGCTGTTGTAGTAAATCTCAAGGGAGTCGCCCTCAGGCCACACCATCAGATAGGCGTCACCGTAAATCAGGGCCTTCTTGTGAATCTCTCCAACTTCTAGCTCTAGCTCATTGGAGGCCCAAACCCTGTCGAGATACTGTCCGGCCTCATCGGAGATAGCGGACACAGAGGTAATCTCAAGACGGTTATTCACCGCGTTAACCGGAGTAGCCGCAAAGTTAAGGCGGAAACGGTCGCTAGTGTGCCTTAGGGCACGCTTTAGAGCCATCGAGGTAAATACCTCGTCGGCTAGTCCTTCGTAATACTCTTCTGCGGTTGTGTAATCGTCTCTCCTATCAAGGATTTCGAGAACCGCTGCGGTTAGGTCTGACATGTTTGGTTGTAGTTATCTCCTTGGTTATAAGTATATAGGAATTCCCTTCCAATTCAAAATGGGAAGGGCCAGCCGGCCTCCGATTAGTAATTCCTTTTCGGAGGCTCGGCATAAGCCCTTCTAGATGTAACTCTGACGCTTAACCATCGTCTTACCCTGAGGCTTTCCAAGGAAGTACAGAACACCCGAGACAACCGCGTCCAGGACGTCATCATGGGCAACCTTGGGGAAGGCGTACATCTGCGTCTGTAGAACGTCGAAGTGCCCTGTGTGGAACACCTTCTTCTTCCGGTAGAAGTCGAGAGCCCTAGCGGCCCGAATCTCCTTCTTCTCCGTACTCCTCATGCTGCGGTACTTGGCTGGCACTCCATCAAAGACCGACTCCCATAGCTGACCACCTTGGTTCACTTCGATGTAGAGCACCTGAGCACCGAACCGTTCGCAGAGTTCTAGGGCCTTCTCGCGTAGCTCAGGACCAGGCATCTTGAACTGTTCGGCATAGCGCACGTACAGGTTCCCGTCAGAGCCACGGGACACAACGGCAAAACCTGTGTAGTCAGAGGTCTTCTTAGTCGTGACAGCAGGGTCAATGCAAAGAAGGGTGTTGCCGTACTCCTCAGGGGTCCTGATGGAGATATCGGCGTCTGTCCAGTAGTCGGCGTTCAGCGATACCGGCTTATTCATGTAGTTCTTGTGAAAGTCCCTGGTGTGCCTGATGGAGTTCAGGAAGTCCAGAGACCAGAACTCAGGCCAGAGAGATTCCTCTGAGCCATCAGGGTTCGTCACAAGAGCCGGGAAGTAATGAACGGTGATGTTGGAATCAACGACCCAACGCAACTCAGGGGCAAGGGACTCATAGAAGGCCCGTTCGTCCTCCTGGTCCTCCAGCTCGGTACCGGCCGGAGAGCCTGTGTCGGCAACGGCCGAACCTGACCCGCTTGAAGCAGTCTCAGAGGGCCTAGGAGAGGTGCACTCAACTGAGGGGCCTAGGGACGGGGGTTGAGGCTGTCTCAGAGCCTTCTAGGGGCTCTCCTGAGCCTGTTGCCTCTATGCCCGCATCGGCCAGGTTTTCCAGGAGTGGTGCATTTTTGAAGGGTGTAGATATGGCCTGATTTGAAAATGTATCTTTAGTACCGCTTTTCCTATCCACCCCTCTATGTCCATATTCCTCCACTACCTCCTCTTCATCCTGTACCTCCTGGTATGTGTCAAGTGGAGAGATATTATGAAGACCTGTGTAATTCTCACCAGTTTTTGAATCCCAATCCCTCTTGGCTTCTCCTGCCGTTCTTAGCTGGTCAATGATTGAACCGGGCATTGTTGTTGTTCCAACAATGGCTACCCGCGCATAAATGTTCAGAGGAAAGGCAGCATCAAGGACAGTGGTTAGCCGTCTGCCTGCCTCTAGCTCTGAATAAGTTGCCTCAGGTGGTTCAATATCATCCATAAGGATTAGGTCTGGCCTCTGCCTACCAACCTTCATGCCGAGGGTCTTTGCATCAATGCCCTTAGCCATAAAGACAAAGCCGTTAGCCTGCATGATTTGGTCTGATGACTGGGCAATGTGGCGCTTGACCTTCTGCCCCATCAGAGGGGTACACAGCTCGGGATAGTCGCTGGTCAGACGCTCGTTGCTGTCTAGCTCAGTCTTGAACGTCTGTAGGTGGTCCTCTGCCTGACCCGCTGAATCGGAGAAGGCAGCAACGAACTTGATGTGTCCGTGAGCCGCCGCCCACATAGGCAGGATGAGGAATAGCCAAGTTGACTTTCCCGCGTTCCTCGGAGCGATGAAGCAGTCTCGGTATTCCCTTGGCTTGGTGACTGGCTGAGTCCATGTCTTGGCGTACTCAATCAAGTCAAGGTGAAACGCAGAGAGAGTCTGACTGCCTGAGTCGGTAGTCAGATGATGCGGGAGATAGAGCCAAGCAAAGAGAAGAGGGTCATTGCGGGTTAGGGCTACTCGACCTTCTGTCCTGGTTAGCAACTCCTTTGGGTATCGGTTGATGTATGTCTGAATATCCATGTCTGTTCTGTTATGTCCGTTCCTTTCATTCGTGCTGGTCAGAGGCCGTGCGCATGAGTTGCCAGCCAACTTCGACAACCCGCCCGACCTGCGTCGGCAAGGGTTCAGAGGTAATACAAAGAGTGGTACAAATGTGCCGGCCTCTGGGTGTTGCTACAAATAGTGGTACAAAATCAAGAGCCTTGCCGACAAGGGGAAAGGCTCTGTGTAGGCGTCTCAGGGCCTCTCAGAAGTTCCCTGGTGTTCCTGGTCATCCTGGCTTTGTTCGGCCGTTAGAAAAGCGTCTAGAGCCTCTGCGAACGGGTCGGCGTCGCCCTGGTCCTTCTCGTGGCCCGTGCGAGTGGTCGCCTTGCCCGAGATGAGTAGATGCTTGTCGATTGCCTTACCTAGTCCGTCCATGACCTTCTTAAAGTCATCTGCTGTCATGTCGTGCTGCTTATCCAAGAAGTCCATAGCGCGGTCAATGGCAACCTGTGCGGCGGTTAGTAGTTCTTCCTTCTCGTAGAAGTCTCTATGTGCCGCTGCCCTACTCTTTAGTTCATCAAGGGATACATCAACCCCAAAGTCCTGTGCCCACTGGTTAGCGGTATTCCATGACTTTGGATATCCCATTTCACGCATTGCCCGTGAATGTCCGAGTTCTGCGGCAATCTCTAGATAAGCCTGCTTTTCCTTATCTGTGTATTTCGGTCCTGGCATTTTTCTATTTACGAATCCATGCGACGGGGGGTACTACCTCTCAGACTTATCTTTCTCAATATCGGTCTTCCTGGTCCTCACCCTGTACTGCGCTAGTTCGTCTTCCTTTCTCTCGATTAGGTATAGCCATTCCAAGGCTGTCATATCTCTTGGAATCTCATAGGTCTTTCCATTGCGCTGAAACCTTACTGGTCCGTCTGTCTTACGCCTCGGTTTCTCAACTGCCATCGTTCTATCTCCTTCTCTAGACGCTTGAGTCTTTTTCTCAAGTCCTCTGAGAGTTGTCTAGCTGCTTCTTGTAGCTCCATGGTTCCTCCCCTCAACCCGCCGTTTTTCGTTGATTTCAGCTAGCTGTTGCGTCACTGCATTATTGCAATACAAGGAAGGGGAACCCCACTAGAGTTAGAAGAGAGGAAGGGCCTAGCCCTGTTTTTCCAGTGGGATTCCCCGAGGTGTTATCACAAACAGAATGAGTAGAACTGTTTCCGATACCTCCATTCTACCAAGAATGCCTCTGAATTCAAAATTGGAAGGCTCAGCCGGTTGGGTCTTATCGAGTTACTTCTTGTGAATCTCAATGACGTACTCTGAACCCTTCTCCTTCTGCTTTCTAATGCCTTTGGACTTGCCGTATAAGTAGGCGGCAAGGATAAGGATAATGATGGTTAGGGTCATTGGCTCTCCTAGGGCCTGTGTTGGCTTCTGAGCTTCCGGGCATCCTTGGACACCCGGCCGATTTAATACAGCCTGAGAAGGGTTTTCTAGGCCCTTCCCAGGCTGTTAGGTCTGCTTACCGCTCTCTACCTTCTCGACTACCGTCGCAAAGTCGATGCTGATTAGCTGGGCTTTGAAGGTTTTGTTGATGCAAGTACCGCAGACCTTTGGCTTCTTCGAACCCCAGGGGAACGCCGTGCGGTCCTTTGGTAGCCACTGGTCGCAGCTCTCACAGGCAATGCCGTGCGGGCAACCTCTGTCGTGGGCACAGTCTCCGTACATGCTTCTGTCTCCTTATGCGGTAGCGGTTACAGGTGTGGCCGTGAACGCGGCCCATCGAGCCCTTACGTCCTGGTCATCATTCGGGCGGAAAGATGGGTCAAGGAACAATGTACGGGCCTCTTCCTTGTGCTCTGCGGCACTTAGAACTTCCTCTATTTCGTCTGTCTCTGTCGCACGCTTTGCCAGCAATTCCGCCTTCTTCTCGGCAAAGAGAGACCTAACCGGGCGGGTCTCCTCAACAGCGCCCGCCGTTCCGGCGGAATTCTTCTTAGAGGGCAAAGGGGAGTCAGTAACTACAGAGGACAAAGAAGAGGAGTCAACATCCTTAGTTCCCTCTTCCCCCTTTGCCTCATCCTTGTTATCAACATCAGGTGAGACGGGAGCGTTAGCGACCGTCTCATTAGTTACCTTAGAGGTCTCCTTCTCGGTTACCTTCATGGTTACCTTAGTTTCCGGCCCGCCGGAATGGTCAGTCTCAGATGCGGACTCCCCATTCCCAAATACGGAATGGCCAGTCTGAGATACGGAATCAGTCCAGACGATGGAGTTGTCAGCCTTCTCCTTGACCGGTACGTAAGTGGCTAGTACGTCTTCCTTGACTCGGTAGACCGTGGTGTCGTCCATTCGCCTGCCCTCTTCAACTAGGTCCTTCTCAATGAGAGATTTCCGGACCTTGAAGTAACGGGTCTTCTTCATTCCCATATCCTCTGCTGCCTTCTGCCACTCTGAGTACATGACCCCTCGTGATGCCACAACAAAAAGGAATACCTTTTCCTCGTGGCTTAGCCCTCTAGCATCTCGGATATTCCAGATTGCCTGAGTGCTCATATTTTCCTTCTGTACCTTGTTAGTCATTTTGTTCTACTCCGATATCTGTGTGTGTTTGGGTAAAAAACCAAAAAGGCCCTCGGTTTCAGGGACTAGCTGAAACCGAGGGCCTTATACACACTACAGATATCCAAATGTAGTAGCTTAAAAGATTCCTCCTTGGCGTCTAGTCCACACCGTTGGAACGATTTGTTCTTACGTCTTTAATGGTAACACGGGTGACTGACAAAGCCGGGGTTTAGTATCAGCCTTTGTGTCACGCTTTAGTAACGGTTGCCAGGGCCTTATTGAATAACCCTGGAATTATCAGCCGGCCTCGGGTTATCGGAAGAATTTCCAAAGCGCTCAGACGTTTTTCTTGGGCTGCTCTCGGGGGTGGCTCTGGTAACCTACTGCTCCCATCGAGCAACGGGAGAGAGCAAGTGGCAAAGCGCGTAATCGTTGAGAGTGACCTGTCCGGTGAGCCGGACGCTTCTACAGTCTCTTTTGCCTTTGATGGCAAGAGCTACACCGTTGACCTGACAGAGGCTGAGAAGGAGGAGTTCGCCAAGGTGCTCTCTCCGTACCTTGACGTTGCCGAGGAAGCCACCACGGCCGTGCAGGCGACCATTCCGACTCAGAGCACCGGTCCCGACCCCGCCAAGGTGCGTGCTTGGGCTCAGGAGAACGGCATTGAGGTGAATGCCAAGGGACGTGTTCCCCACAGCGTCATTGCTCAGTATGAGCGTGCTATGGCTGAGCCTGAGAGCTAGACAATCTCCCTAGCGTGCTCCCTGAGCCAATCCGGCGCGTCCCGCTCGATGATTCTCAGAGTCCTCTTGAGCCGTGACGTGTTCCGGGAAGATGCGACGCTTTCCAGGATGCTCCCAATCCTGGTGAGCGTCGTTTCGCTTTCCCGCCATGCTCCAAGATTCGCCAAAGCGGTTAGCTCAGCAACCGAGTAGTACAGCGCTCCCCTACCGCCCGGCTTGACTAGCTCATTGGCCCTCTGCACATGCGGCAAGGCTTCCTTGAAGTCTCCGAGAGACATAAGGGCCTCTCCTCTGTGACCAATGACTTCCATCTCGTCTACCCACCATGCCCACTGAGGGTCACGGGGGCCGATGGAGTCCTGTAGGGCTCCCTGTGCCCTCTCTACGGCCTTGAGGGTGCGTGTCCGGTCTCCTGTGAGGGCAAGAGCCCGTGCGTGCCTCACACGGCCTAGGAGAGCCACACGGCCCGGTACGCGGGGGTTGGTCATCAACTCCTCACTGATGCTCAGAGCCTCTGCCGGATTGCCTTCCTGTACGTCCTGCATGGCAAGCATGTCGAGAGCGAACCAACGCATTGGCTTGTCGCCTGCCAACTCGGCCAGATGCCGGGATTCCATGAAGGCTTGTCTAGCTTCCTCTTGCCTGTCGGCATCGAACAGCAGCCAACCGGCTACCTCTGCAATCTCGGCAACGTCAGCTAGCCGTTTCTTGCTCTCATATGTTTCCGGCTTCCGTGCCTCTGCTTTCCATACTTGCTTGGCAGCGTCGGCAACGTGGTCACCACCATGCCGGTTGTCATGCTCTAGAAAGTGGGCAACTGCCGTGCGTACATAGTTATTTGGGGACGGTTGCTCAATCCGGATGGGTTCTTTGAGTAGTTGGACAAGCTCTGTTCCCCAAAGCCTGTCGAGTGTCACAGCCAACTCTATTGACGGCTTTTGCCTGCCACTAAGCACACGGGAGATATAGGCAGCGTCGTAATGAACTTTCTTGGCGAGACCCCTAAGAGTCAGACCTCTTGAGGAAATCTCCGCCTGCACCTGTTTTGAGAAGTCGCTCATGTCAACCCCTGTGCTGTTGACTGTTTTAGTCAACATCGTATCAACGCTGGTCAACAACACCCGTGCGCATAAATGCAGTTGGCTGTTGTAGAAGGCGGGCCGGGCACCGCCCGACGCGGCCCCGACCCTGGTCAACGCTGATAGGAGCGCGGACAGATGCAGCATACCGAGCGTGCCGGGGGGTGCCTGTGACCATGACGACGCATGGGGGCCAGGAAACCCCCGAGGTTGAAGAGTGGAGCTGGGCTCAACAGCCGGGGTGCCTTCCCTTGTCACGGCACATCTTCACTAAGTGGCTCTCCAAACAGGGAGTCTTCTATCTCAAGGAAGAGGCAACACTTCTCTTCAGCGAGATACTGACCAACGCAATCAAGATTCCATCCCCCGATGGTCTGACGCTTAGTCGGTGGCTTCTCTACCCCAACAAGCTGAGGGTTGAAGTCATGGATTGGTCTGCTGAGGCTCCGTGGGTACAGGACCCCGGTCCATGGGCTGAGGAAGGTAGGGGAATCCTCATTGTTCACTTGATTGCGAACAGTTGGGGGTATGAGCACAGGACGTTTCTTCATCCCAAGGGAGAGGGATTCGTTCCCGGCAAATACGTCTGGTTCGAACTAAGTCGCTAGCCAGACACTACAAGAGGCCCGGTTACCTGAATCTTGGTAACCGGGCCTCTGTGTTGCCCGCTAAGAACCTAGGAGCCTTGCCTAGGTGTCTCGGTGCCCCGGAAAGCTCCTAGGGGCTCTCAGGCAAACTTAGCCATGACTGCGGTGATGTCTGCCTCTGTGGTCTGGACGTAGTACCGCAGGCTTACGGCTACGTCGTGGTGGCGCATCTGTCGGCGGAGCACTTCCGGCGGCGCTCCAAGCTGCACAAGGTTCGTGGCGAATAGATGGCGGAGCGCGTGAGGGTTCAGCTCAATGCCCAACTCCTTTTTGGCCCGACGCTTCACTCCCCGATAGACCGTGGCGTGATTGATGGAGCCAAGCTCATAGGTCGCGTACTCATCCACGAACCAATCCGGGATGATGACGGGCCCGGTTGTCTTAGCGGGGGTGATTGCGTTCTGTGGTGTCCTCTGTCGGTCGATGTTGAGGACGTTGCCCATAGTGGGCTGATTCACCAGAGACTCACCAATCCGCATCCCGGCAAAAGTCATGCCGTAGACGTGCGGACGGTACTTGGAGTCAGCGAACGCGTCCTTGACGTCCTGGACGGAGGGAAGGACGTACACCTTCTGCTTAGGTGCGGGGGTAGGCACCTTTACTCCAAGGCAGGCTTGGAGGTTAACCGCGTGCTTCCTACGCGTGCTCTGCGTGATGATTGTGGAGAGTCGCCTACCAAGCTCTCGTGTGGTGGCTTCCTTGACCGGAAGGTCTTCAATCTCCAAAGCCCTGAGAGTCTGGAGATAGGACCGATAGGTGTTGTCCTTGATGGCCCGTTCTTCCAGCCGCTTATAGGCCAGAGCCAAACAGGTTCCACGCTTAGCCTGTCGAAGTTCCACTTCTACTTCGAACCTTTCGTGACAGCGCGTCCGCCGTGCACGAGTTCGAGCTGTACTTCGACGTCTAAGAAGCGCACGGCGCACCAAAACGCGCCCAGCGCCCCCTTGAGGCCCGTCACCCCCTGCAACACGGGGGCGACGGGCCTCAAGCCATACGACCCCAGCTGGCGCCCCGAAGGGGCGCGGGGAACTGCGCGACAAGCCACCACGGCGGGCCAGCCGACAAACGACCGGCACCGCCCATAGGGGCGCGGGGAACTGCGCGAACAACCACAACGACGGGCCAGCCGACAGACAGCAGAAGCCCCCGCAGGGGGGCGCGGGGAACTGCGCAAACAACCACAACGGCGGGCCAGCAGACAGACGGCGGAGGCCCCCGGAGGGGGGCGCGGGGAACTGCGCGATCAGCCACAACGACGGGCCAGCCGACAAACGACGGATGCCCCCGAACCGCCGGAGGCCCCACGTATGATGGTACGGCTGTTCGACAGGGTGACGGGGAGACACGGGGATGCCGGTACAGGACGACGGCGAGCGCGAGTTCGATCTGAAGTGGGCGGACGACGCCGAGCACAAGGAGCCGTCCGCGCGGGCGCGCATGCTCGCCGCCCGGTGGAAGGAGAACCCGCCGGACCCGGCCCCGTTCCGCGCCGCCCCGGAGCCGGTCGTGCCGCGCCGCTCGTCATGGGTGTCGACCGTGATCGTGCTCGGCTGCGTCGCCGCGGTGATCCTGCTGCTGGGCTGGGCCCAGATGCGCTCGACCTACTAGGCCCGGCCCGGGCCGAATCTTTGCCCGGCCCGGGGCGGCCGCCGACCTCGCCATGGGCGTCGCCAGGTGCACACTGGACAGCGGGACGAGTGCCTGACTGCGAGGTGATGCAGATGCAGAGCCGCTTCCAGAGCGACCGACGGCTGACCGTGCGCATGGTGGTCACGCTGTTCCTGCTCGGGCTGCTGTACGTGGCCTTCGTGGCCGCGTTGATCACGTTGTTGAAGTCCTGGGTGCTGGTCGTGGTGCTCGCGGCGGCGCTGCTCGTCGCGCAGTACTGGTTCTCGGACCGGGTCGCGCTGTACGCCATGCACGGCCGGGTCGTGGAACGTGAGGAGTATCCGGACCTGCACGGGGTCATCGACCGGCTGTGCGCCCAGGCGGACATGCCGAAGCCCGTGGTCGCCGTGTCGGACATCGACATGCCGAACGCGTTCGCGACCGGCCGCAACCCGGACCACGCGGTGATCTGCGTGACCACGGGTCTGCTGCGCCGGCTGGAGCCCGCGGAGCTGGAGGGCGTGCTGGCGCACGAGCTGTCGCACGTGGCGCACAAGGACGTCGCCGTGATCACGGTCGCCTCGTTCCTCGGCGTCCTCGCCGGTCTGATGGTGCGGTTCGCCTTCTACTCGCAGCTGTTCCGCGGTCGCAGGGACCAGAACACCCTCGCCGTCTTCGCCGCGATCATGGGTGTCTCCGCGGCCGTGTACGCGATCAGCTTCCTGCTGATCCGGGCGCTGTCCCGGTATCGCGAGCTGGCCGCGGACCGGGCCGCGGCCCATCTGACCGGGCGGCCCTCGGCACTGGCGTCCGCGCTGACCAAGGTCTCGGGTGACATCGCCCGGATCCCGACGAAGGATCTGCGGACGGCACAGGCCTTCAACGCCTTCTACTTCACCCCGGCGCTGGGCGCCGAGCCCGGCCTGTCCCGGTTCTTCTCCACCCATCCCAGCCTGGAGCAGCGGCTGGAGCAGCTGGGCCGGATCTCCGCCGAGCTGGGTGAGGCGGCGATGCCGGGGAAGGCGGGCTGAGCATGGGGCTCCTGGACATCCTGCTCGGCCGTACGAAACCCGTCGCACCCGATCTCGACCAGCTGTTCGCGCTGCCCTCGGCGGCGGTGACGCTGGAGGCCGCTGCCGGGTTCACGCCGACCGGCGGCGGCGCGGTGTGTTTCGCGTCGGTGGAGGGCGCGGCCTTCGAGCAGACGCAGCGCGAGGTGCGGGCCCTGCTGGACGCGGACGCCGAGCGCCGGCATGCGGGCTCGCGCGAGCCGGGCGCGGAGTCCGTGGGTGCCCCGCCGGTGGAGCTGCGGCAGGACGACTACGGCTACTCCTGGCTGGTCTCGCAGCGCCCCCCGGACCAGTTGCCGGACCTGGTGAACGATCTGCACGCGGTGAACAGCTCGATGGAGGTCAACGGCTTCGGCCCGCAGCTGCTGTGTTCTCTGGTCGGGTTCGAGAACACCGAGGCAGCCACGACCGCAGGGACCGCAGAGAACACGGCCGCGGCCGGCCGCGGCCGGCGGCTGGCCCTCGTCTACCTCTACAAGCGGGGCACCTTCTACCCCTTCGCGCCGCTGCCCGGTACCGCCCAGCGCCGTGACAACGCGCTGGAGCTCCAGGTGAAGGCGGCCCTCGGGAACGATCTGCGGATCGAGCAGGATCTGAGCCGCTGGTTCCCGGTGTGGGGCGCCCCCGGGCTGTGACCCGGTGCCCCGCTGCCGCCGGGGGACGCATGGACGGGCGGTCCTGTCGTGTGCCTGTGCCGCGGGCGGTGCCGGTTGCCGGTGCCATGGGCGAGGATGCTCCGGTACGCGGTGGACGCGGGGTGTATCCGAGGGGTGGAGGCCGGCATGGGCGGGAACGGGCGGCAGCGGCACATCGGCGCGGCGGAGCGGCGGGCCCGGCTGGCCCTCCGGCACCGTCTGGCGGGCCCGGCGCGTGCGGACCGCCCCGAGGAGATCGCCGCCTCGCTGGTGGCGCTGCACGGCACCGACCCGGCGACGGTGTACCTGGCGGCGGGCGCCCGGCTGACCGACCCGGCGCGTACGGTGCCGGAGACCGAGCGTGCGCTGTACGAGGACCGGACGCTGGTGCGGATGCACGGCATGCGGCACACGGTGTTCGTGTTCCCGACGGATCTGACGGCCGTGGTGCACGCGTCGACGGGTCTCGCCGTGGCCGCGCGCGCACGGGCCTCCCTGGTGAAGGACATGGCGAAGGCCGGCGCTCCCGACGCTGCCTGGCTGGCGGAGGTCGAGGCGTCGGCGCTGGCCGCGCTGGCCCGGCGCGGCCAGGCGACGGCGGCGCAGCTGGCGACCGACGAGCCGCGGCTGCGCGAGCAGTTCGTGTACGCGGCCGGCAAGAGCTACGAGGGCGTTCACACGGTCTCGACGCGTCTGCTGAGGGTGCTGGGCGTGGAGGGCAAGGTGGTCCGCGGCCGTCCGCTGGGCTCCTGGACGTCGAGCCAGTTCCGCTGGGCGGTGGCGCCCGAGCACCCGGAGCTGGACGGGGCGGCGGCCCAGGCCGATCTGCTGCGGCACTGGCTGGCGGCCTGCGGTCCGGCGACGGAGGCGGACCTCAAGTGGTGGACGGGGTGGCGGGTGACGGAGGTGCGCCGGGCGCTGTCCGCGATCGGTGCGGAGCCGGTGACCCTGGACGAGGGCACGGGGTACGTGGTGAAGGACGACGTGGCGCCGGTGGCGGATCCGGAGGAGCCCTGGGCGGCGCTGCTGCCCGGCCTGGATCCGACGGCGATGGCCTGGCAGCACCGGGACTGGTATCTCGCCCCTGAGCTGCGGCCGGCGCTGTTCGACGGCAGCGGGAACGTGGGTCCGACGGTGTGGTGGAACGGCCGGGTGGTGGGCGGCTGGGCGCAGCGCCCGGACGGGGAGATCGTCTGGCGGGTCCTGGCCGACGGGGCGGGCGCGGACGCGGGTGTGGGGCGCGCGACCGAGGCGGCGATCGCACGGGAGGCGGAGCGGCTGCGGGGCTGGCTGGGCCCGACCCGGGTGACGCCGCGTTTCCGTACGCCGTTGGAGCGGGAGCTGTCGGCCTGACGGGCACGGCGGGCACCCCGCTCCGGGGTGCCCGCCGTGCCCGGGGTGTGGCGCCGGGCGTCAGCGGTTGTAGCGCATGAACGCCCGCACCATGTGGCACGTCGTGTCCGACGGCGGGTGGACGCCGATCCGCTCGGCCGTGCTGCGGATCGTCTCGTTGCGGGCCTGGTTGGGGACGTAGACGCCCGAGTCGAGCAGGGCTATGGCGAGCCGCATCGCCTTGAGGCGGCGGTTGTGCGTGATGTACCACTCGCGCGGACGTCCGGGCGGCAGCGGACGCTTGGTCAGGGGGGCGTAGGGCAGGTCGAGTTGGACGGGGCGCTTCACGGTGGACTGGGTCGGCAACGGCTTCGGCTTCAGTGCGGCAGCGGGCACGGGCATCCTCCTGTCGCGTTCTCGAACACTGACTCCAGTCTACCGCCCGGCACTGACAATCGAGGGGCCCGGAGACTCCGCCAAAGCGCCAGGTAGAACGCGGAATTGACGGTATGTCATGGGTGTGCGGCGAGGGACGGCAGGGGCGCTGGGGAATTCGAACAGAGAGCGCGCAGGGATCCCGTTCGCGACCCCCCGCCCTGTGGCGCAGGTCACTTCGGCGACTTCCGTGACCGCTGAGCAACGTCGTTCGGTATCTCGTACCTAGCGGCGTACGCTCCCCTAGCTGTTCAGGAGGCGCGCATGTCGCGCAGGAGAACGCTCAGCACCAAGAAGAAGATCGCGCTGCTCGTGGGCGCCGCCGCGGTGGCCGGCGGCGGGGCCTTCGCCATGGCCGCCACGTCGAACGCCGCGCAGAGCCCGCGGACCCTGTCCGCCGCGGACTCGACGGTCTGCCAGGGGCTGGCCACCGCGCTCGGCAACAACGAGCGGTTCATCGCGGGTCAACGGGCCGCTCCGGACGCCCAGTCGGCGGCGCGGATCGCCAACCGCGAGGCGGTCATCGAGCAGATCAGGGTCCAGCAGAAGGCGTCGGGTTGCGTCGTCGGGGAGTCGGCTCAGGACTCCCAGTCGACACCGCCGGCCCAGAACGGGCAGCAGGGCGGCGGGCAGCCCACGCCCACCGCCGACGCGGGGAACGCCGGTACGGGAGGTGCAGGCACGGGAGGCGCGGCCTCCGGGCAGCAGGTGTGCAACGGCTCCACCGTCACGCTCTCCGGTGAGGGCGGCGCCCCGGCGGCGTCCAGCAACCAGTTCCCTGCGGGCACCACGCTGAAGGTCACCAACCTGGACAACAACAAGTCCACGACCGTGCAGGTGACGTCCGTGTCCGGCAGCTGTGTCCTGCTGAACGACGCGGCCTTCGAACAGGTCCGGGAGCCGGGCAAGTTCCTGATCCGTCGCGCGCTGATCGAGAAGGTGGGGTGAGCGCCGGGCCCCTACCGGATCGCTGAGGTGTGTGTCCCGGGCCTGCCGCTCCCCTCCGGGAGTGGCAGGCCCGACACGTGCGGGCCCCGCACCGCGGCCCCACCCTCGAACGAGCCCGCTCACAACGCGTGTTACCGCACGGAACCGGTGGGTAACACGGGGTTCACATCCGGGCAATGGCCGGGAAATCGCCTGTTGACAGGCTGCCGGGCAGTATCCCGCGGCGCCCAGTGCCGCAGCGCCGCCGCCGCAGCACCCGCAAGTGCGCCCAGACCCACCTCGAAGGATGTGGCCCGTGAGCTTCAAGGCTGAGTACATCTGGATCGACGGCACCGAGCCGACGGCCAAGCTGCGTTCCAAGACGAAGATTCTTGGCGACGACGCGAAGGGCGCCGAGCTGCCGATCTGGGGCTTCGACGGGTCCTCCACCAACCAGGCCGAGGGCCACGCCTCGGACTGCGTGCTCAAGCCGGTCTTCAGCTGCCCGGACCCGATACGCGGCGGCGACGACGTCCTCGTGCTGTGCGAGGTCCTGAACATCGACTTCACCCCGCACGCCTCCAACACGCGTGCCGCGCTGACCGAGGTCGCGGAGAAGTTCGCCGCGCAGGAGCCGGTCTTCGGCATCGAGCAGGAGTACACCTTCTTCGACGGCGCCCGTCCGCTCGGCTTCCCCGAGGGCGGCTTCCCGGCCCCGCAGGGCGGCTACTACTGCGGTGTCGGCGCCGACGAGATCTTCGGCCGCGAGATCGTCGAGGCCCACCTGGAGAACTGTCTGAAGGCCGGCCTGGGCCTGTCCGGCATCAACGCCGAGGTCATGCCCGGCCAGTGGGAGTTCCAGGTCGGCCCGCTGTCCCCGCTGGAGGTCTCCGACCAGCTGTGGGTGGCCCGCTGGCTGCTGTACCGCACCGCCGAGGACTTCGGCATCTCCGCCACCCTCGACCCCAAGCCGGTCAAGGGCGACTGGAACGGCGCCGGCGCGCACACCAACTTCTCCACCAAGGCCATGCGCGAGGGCTACGAGGCGATCATCACCGCGTGCGAGGCGCTGGGCGAGGGCTCCAAGCCGCTCGACCACGTCAAGCACTACGGCGCCGGCATCGACGACCGGCTGACCGGTCTGCACGAGACCGCCCCGTGGGACAAGTTCTCCTACGGCGTCTCCGACCGCGGCGCCTCGGTGCGCATCCCGTGGCAGGTCGAGAAGGACGGCAAGGGCTACATCGAGGACCGCCGTCCGAACGCCAACGTCGACCCGTACGTGGTGACCCGCCTCCTGGTCGACACCTGCTGCTCCGCGCTGGAGAAGGCCGGCCAGGTCTGATCCCCGCCACCGCTTCGAAGGGGCGCCCACCGCGACGGCGGTTTCCAGGGCGCCCCTTCCGCGTTGCCGCCGCATCCCCGCGCGGACACGGGGAGCCGTCCGGCTGTCCGGCATGTGGGACGGCGAACCGGACAGTACAGCCGGGACCAGACCCCTGACCTGGGGCGGACACCCGACACGGGGCGGCGGGCAACGTCAGCTTCCCGCCAAGGAAGCGTCCGAGCAGTGAGAGAAGGGTCCTGTTACGGGCCGGTGTCTGCTTCAATGGGCGCATGGCCAGCATCCAGGAGTACACCGCGACGGGTCGCCATGACCTTGAGCCCTTCTGGCCTTCCCGTCAGCACCACGACTTCGACCGGGTGTGTTGCCGCGCGTGGAACGCGCGGGCCCTCTAAAGCCGCACACCCCGGCCTTCGGCCAGCGCGAAACGACGAACGTCCCGGCGCGCCCGACCACGAATCGCGGCCGTCGATCCGCCCGACGAACTTCTCGCGCGAAAGAGCTGACCTCTCATGGCGACCACTCGTCCTCTCACCACCGCCGCCCCTCCCACCCCGACCCCGGCATCCGGCGCCCGGCACCGGCTGCGCGCCGTCGACCGGGACGAGGAATGGGCACTCCCCCACCCCGACCCGGTCGAGGGCCCACAGCACGTCGCTGACCTGCTGCCGCCGGGCGCCACCTGGCTGCCGGCTCCCCAGCACACCCTGCCCAGCCTGCCCGGACAGCCGCCGATGGTCGGCTACCTGGTGCTGGTCCCGGCCGACCGGCAGCCGCCGTTCCCGCCGGTCGCGGTGCCGGACCGGCCGCAGACCGGGCCGGCCGGGGACACCGACGACGGCGATCCGCTGGTCCGCATCGACACCGTACGGCGCACCGCTCAGGTGGCCGGCCGCGACCTCGACCTCACCTATCTGGAGTTCGAGCTGCTGGCCCACCTCGTGGCGCACCCGCACCGGGTGCACACCCGCGACCAACTGGTCACCACGGTCTGGGGCTACGGCCACGTGGGCGACGGACGCACCGTCGACGTCCACATCGCCCGGCTGCGCCGCAAGCTGGGCGCCGAGCACCGCCGGACGATCCAGACGGTGCGCCGCGTCGGCTACAAGTACACGCCGCCGACCGGGCGCTGACCGCGCCGTCCGCGCCGGCGTCCCCCGTCTGCCCTCGGCAGATCCGGTTACCCGGCGCGGTCGCACCGGGCACAGTCACCGCATGAGACTTCTGGTGCTGGGCGGAACCGAGTTCGTGGGGCGGGCCGTCGTCGAGGCGGCGCTCCGGCGCGGCTGGGAGGTGACGGTCTTCCACCGGGGGCGGCATGCGGCCCCGCCGGGCGTGCGGTCGCTGCACGGCGACCGCACCGCCGCCGGCGGGCTCGCCGCGCTCGCCGCCGGCGGCCCCTGGGACGCCGTCGTCGACACCTGGTCGGCGGCGCCCCGCGCCGTGCGGGAGGCGGCCCGGCTGCTGCGGGACCGGGCCGCCCGGTACGCGTATGTGTCCAGCCGGTCGGTGTACGCCTATCCCCCTACGGGCCTGAGGGACGAGGACGCGCCGCTGGTCGAGGGCGCCGCGGCCGACGCCGGACAGACCGAGTACGCGCGGGACAAGCGGGGCGGCGAGCTGGCCGCCGTCGAGGCGTTCGGCGCGGACGACTCGCTGCTGGTGCGGGCCGGGCTGATCCTCGGCCCCTACGAGAACGTCGGCCGGCTGCCCTGGTGGCTGACCCGGATCGCCCGGGGCGGCCAGGTCCTGGCGCCGGGACCGCGCGACCTGCCCCTGCAGTACATCGACGTGCGCGACCTGGCCGACTGGACGCTCGGGGCGCTGGAGCGGGGCATCGGCGGCCCGTACAACCTGGTCAGCCCGCCAGGACACACCACCATGGGCGCGTTCCTGGCCGCGTGCGCCGAGGCCACCGGCGCGGACGCGCGGCTGTGCTGGATCGATCCGCAGACCGTCGTGGACGCCGGCATCGAGCCATGGGTGGAGCTGCCGGTGTGGGTGCCGCCCGGCGGCGACCTGTACGAGGCCCTGCACCACGCCGACGTCTCACGCGCGCTGGCCACGGGACTTGTGTGCCGTCCGGTCGGCGAGACCGTCGCCGACACCTGGGCGTGGCTGCGGGAGATCGGCGGCGCGGCGCCGCAGCGCCCGGACCGGACGAGCAAGGGCCTCGACCCGGAGGTGGAGGCCGCGGTGCTCGCCGCAGCGGGGGTGCGCCGGGGGGTGTAGCCGGCACCACCTGCCGGCCGGGGGCTTGGCCCAGTGACCGCCGCACCCGGTTCGGCGAGACTGACGGCATGGACACAGGGAGCAGGGACACCAGGACCGTCGGCGGCCGGACGCGCGCCGCCGTGACCGCCGGGGCGCGGGGGCTCGCCCTCGCGGTCGTCGCGCTCGCCGGTTCGATCACCCTGTTCGTGCTGTCCGTCGTGTCGATCGCGCTCGTCCCGCTGGGGTTCGGGATCGTCACGACGCCCTGGGTGCTGACCGGTGTGCGGGCCTTCGCGAACTGGCGGCGGCTGGTGGCCGCGCAGTGGTGCGGGGTGCGGATCCCGCCCGCCTACCGGCCGCTCGCCGAGGGGGCCAACCCGTGGGCGCGCACCTTCGGCATGCTCGGTGACCCGGCGACCTGGCGGGACCTCGGCTGGCTCCTGGTGGACATGACGGCCGGGTTCGTCACCGCGCTGCTGCCCGCCGCCCTGCTGATCTACCCGGTGGAGGGTTTCGCGCTGGCCGCCGGGTTGTGGCGGGTTTTCACGGACGGCAGCCGGGTCGGCTGGTGGTACGGCTTCGTGCCGGTCTCGGGGCAGGGCAGCGCGCTGCTCGCCGGGCTGCTCGGCGCGGCGCTGCTCGCCGCCGCGTACGTCCTCGCGCCGCCGCTGCTGCGCTTCCACTTCCTGCTGACCCGTTCGGTGCTCGCCACGGGCCAGGGTGAACTCACCGAACGGGTACGGGTGCTGACCGAGACCCGGCGGGACGCGGTGGACACCTCCGCGGCCGAGCTGCGCCGCATCGAGCGTGACCTGCACGACGGCGCGCAGGCCCGGCTCGTCGCGATGGGCATGGACCTGGGGACCGTCGAGACTTTGCTGGACAAGGACCCGGCGAAGGCGCGGGAACTGCTCGCGCAGGCCCGCCGCGCCTCCGCCGAGGCGCTCGGCGAACTGCGCGACCTGGTGCGCGGCATCCATCCACCGGTGCTGGCCGAACGCGGACTCGGGGACGCCGTACGGGCGTTGGCGCTGCGGCTGCCGGTGGCCACCGAGGTGACCGTGGAGCTGGCCGGGCGGCCGGCCGCGCCGGTGGAGTCGGCCGCCTACTTCGCGATCAGCGAGGTGCTGACCAATGCGGTCAAGCACTCCGGTGCCGACCGGATCTGGGTCGATCTGCACCATGTGCCGCAGGAGGGCGGCCTGCTGCGGATCGCGGTCACCGACAACGGCCGGGGCGGCGCCGTGCTCACGGGCGGCTCCGGGCTGCCCGGGATCGAGCGGCGACTGGGTACATTCGACGGCATCCTGGCCGTCAGCAGTCCCGCGGGCGGTCCCACCATGGTGACCATGGAGATTCCGTGCGCGTTGTCCTAGCCGAAGACCTGTTCCTGCTGCGCGACGGGCTGGTCCGGCTGCTGGTGGCCCACGACTTCGAGATCGCCGCGGCCGTCGAGTCGGGCCCGGAGCTGGCCCGTGCGCTGGCCGAGCTGCGGCCGGACGTCGCGGTGGTCGACGTACGTCTGCCGCCGACGCACACCGACGAGGGGTTGCAGTGCGCGCTCGCGGCCCGCCGGGAACGGCCGGGGCTGCCGGTGCTGGTCCTGTCGCAGCACGTGGAGCAGTTGTACGCGCGTGAACTGCTCGCCGACGGCACCGGCGGGGTCGGGTATCTGCTGAAGGACCGGGTCTTCGACGCGGAGCAGTTCGTGGACGCCGTGCGCCGGGTCGCGGCGGGCGGCACGGCGATGGACCCGCAGGTGATCCAGCAGCTGCTGTCCCGGCGGGCCGCCGGCGACCGGCCGCTCGGCGGGCTGACCCCCCGGGAGCTCGAGGTGCTGGAACTGATGGCGCAGGGCCGGTCGAACGCGGCGATCGCCGGGCAACTCGTCGTCACGGAACGGGCGATCGCCAAGCACACCTCCAATATCTTCGCCAAACTCGGACTTGAGGTGTCGGACGACGACAATCGACGCGTCCTGGCGGTGCTCGCCTACCTCGACCGGGACCGCTGACGCCTCGCTCCCCTCCTCCGACTTGTTCGGCAACTCCCGCTGCTCAAGGGGCGGTTGAGCGCCGCTGAAACATCGAACCTGTGAGTAATTCGTGGGACGGCTGAACACCCGTGGGACCGGGTCCGTATGAAAGGGCGCCGCTTCACTCCTGTCGGGCGCCTCGATGCTGCCCCGCAAGGAAGTCAGAGGAGTTCCATGGGACGCAACACACGAAAACGCCGTACGCCGCTGGCCACCAAGGCCATAGCCGCATCGGCGGCCCTAGCGCTCGGTGGGGGCGGGCTGATCTGGGCGAACTTCTATGCCTCTGCGCATGAATCCAACAACTCGGCGCAGAACCAGACGAAGGCCGCCGCCGCGCAGGTGGCGACGATCTCCTGCCCGGACGTCGGCCAGAAGCTGACGAATGTGCCGAACGCGGCCCGCCCCGGGGTGGCGACGGAACTGGCGAACCTCGACAAGCAGATCACCGAGGCCTACGCCCGGCTCGCCTCCACCCGCCAGGCGCAGCAGAACGACACGAACTTCGTGCAGAACGCGATCGTCGGCCCCCTCAAGGAGAAGCGGGCCGCGACGATCGACCGGATCAGGATCGGCATCCAGCGGGTCGGCGGTTCCTTCGACACCTCGCTGGCCCAGTTGTCCGCCTGCACCACGCAGAGCGCCAACCAGACCAACGCCGGCGGCCAGAACGGCGGCAACGGCCAGCAGCAAGGCGGCGGCCAGCAGAACGGCGGCGGCCAGCAGCAGGGCGATAGCCAGCAGAACGGCGGCGGCCAGCAGAACGGCGGTGGTCAGCAGAACGGCGGCCAGAACGGCGGTGACGGCCAGCAGCAGGGCGGCATCGGCGGGCAGGCGGGCAACGGCCCGGTCGCCGCCGACTTCGTCGACATCACCAAGGTGCAGCCGAACGTCAAGGCCAAGCCGCGCAAGACCCGGGGCGCGTCGACCGGCACGTTCACCACCCGCTGCGGTGTGAACGCCAACAAGAACCACAACACCGACAACGTGATCGTGGCGCCCGGCGTGGCCAACGGCGCGCACCACCTGCACGACTACGTCGGCAACCAGAAGGTCAACGCGTTCTCCAGCAACGACACGTTCCTGCAGGGCGGCACCAGCTGCCAGAACAAGAACGACCTGTCGTCGTACTACTGGCCGGTGGTCCGCGTCCAGGACGGCACGCAGGACTTCGACCAGAACGCCGACGGCGGCGGCAAGGAGGGCAACGTCGGCCGCATCCTGGTCCCCCGGCAGGCGGAGATCAAGTACGTCGGCAGCCCGACCTCCAAGGTCGTCGCGATGCCCCAGTTCCTGCGCATCATCACCGGTGACGCCAAGACCACCACCAACGGCCTGGCCAACGCCAACGCGCACTGGAGCTGCACCGGCTTCGAGAACAAGGTGCAGCTGACCGAGCAGTACCCGATCTGCCCGCAGGGCAGCCAGGTGGTCCGCACCTTCGCCTTCCAGAGCTGCTGGGACGGCCAGAACGTCGACAGCGCGAACCACCGCACGCACGTGGCCTTCGCCGACGCCAACGGCAACTGCCAGAACGGGTTCAAGGCGATCCCGCAGCTGACGATGCGCCTGGTGTACAGCGTTCCGCGGCCGAGCATCCAGAACGGCGTGGTGAAGAACGCCTACGCGGTGGACGGCTTCCCGGAACAGCTGCACAAGCCGGCCACCGACCACGACGACTTCATCAGCGTCACGACCGGCGGCCTGGCGAACAAGATCGCGAACTGTGTCAACCGCGGGCAGCGGTGCCAGTGATCCGCTGAGGCGGGTACCGGTGGAAGGCCGGTGGCGGGTCCCTCCCGCCACCGGCCTTCGTCATGCCAGGACCGGCGCGTCAGCCGGTGTGGGCGCTGTGGTCCGTGCCGGCCTCCAGGTCGCCGCCGAGCCTGCCGCGCAGCGCCCTGACCACCCCGTCCTCGCCGACGGCCACCCACTTGCGGCCCACCAGGTAGTAACCGCCGTAGTCCTTCGCGTCGTTGATCCACTCGCGCTGGCCGCGGTCGGTGGCGAAGGTGGCGAGGACGAACTTGCCGTCCCGGTTCTTGCAGAGTGCCTGGCGGATCTCGTCGGCGTCGGTCTGGATGTCCGGCGCGCACTTCACCTCGGCGGCCAGGCTCTCCAGGCTGCCCGTGGCCGTGGGCGGCACCGCCCCCGCGTCGCCGCCGGACCCGCAGCCCGCCAGCGCCAGTACGGCCGCGACACCCGTCACGGCGAGCATCGGTCGCGTCACCCTCATGTGTTCCTCCGGTCCCGATCGGCGACAGCATGCCGCAGAAGGCCCCGCCACGGGACCCCACCATCGATACGGCCCCCACCGGCCCCCCACTCAATCCCCCACACACCTGCCTCACGCCACGCACAGAACCGCGAGGAACCACGCCACCCAAAAACCCACACCAGCCCCCACAAGGGGCGCGAGGAACGGCGCGACCAGCCACAACAGACCCGCAGCCAAAACCCGACACCAGCCCCCACAAGGGGCGCGGGGAACTGCGCGACCAGCCACGACGGCGCCGCAGACGAAGACTGACGCCAAGCCCCGCAGGGGGCGCGGGGAACTGCGCGACCAGCCACGACGCACCCGCAGACAAACACCGCCGCCAAGCCCCGCAGGGGGCGCGGGGAACTGCGCGACCAGCCACGACGCACCCGCAGACGAAGACCGCCGCCAAGCCACAACGGCGCCGTAGGCGAGCTGAAGGAGAGCGGGTCACCACGGTGACCAACCGCCGTTCTGATCGTTCTCCCGGACGTGCAGCCACAGGATGTAGCCCCGCGTCACGCACCCACCTCCACCGCAGCCGACGACTCGGTCGTCGATGTCGAGCAGGCCGAGGCCGCGCTCGTCGAGCACTATCCGCGGCTGGTCCGGCTCGGCTATCTGGTGCTGCCGCCCGGGATGGGCCGCAGCCGGCGGGTCCTGACCGCGCACGCCCTGGTCCAGCGGGCGCTGCCGCGGGGCCGTACGTCCGCTTCGGTGATCCCGTCGCAGTCGACGGGACGCGACGGCGACCCCGGGTACGCCTTCGTACGCCTCAGGGTGGTGCGTACGGCCCTGGAGGCGGGGCTCCCGCTCAGGCGCCGGGCGTGGCCCAAGCGGTCCCAGCTGCCCCCGCTGCTCCCCCAGGTGTGGGGCCTGCGGCTGTTCCCGCGGTCCGGCGGCGCCGACGAACTCGCCCTGGACCAGCGCCTCGCGACGCTGAGCGGACCGGCCCGCGCCGCCTATGTCCTGCGCGGTCTGGAGAAACTGCCGGACGCCGACGTGCGCCGGGTACTGGCCGCCGCCAAGGTGGCGGACCCCGACGCGGCGCTCGCGGAGGCGAACGGCGTCCCCGCGCAGCACGCGCTGCTCGACTCCCCCGAGTTCGACCCCTGCTCGCTCCAGGCCCGGCCCACCGACCTGATGCGGCGCAGGCAGCACACCAAGGCCGCGATCGCCGCCGCGGCCGCGATCGCGGTGTGCGGCGCCCTCGTCGCGCTGCCGGGCGGCGGCTGGGGCCCGGACGGCGCGGCGGCGCCCGAGTACGCGCAGAACCCGGCGGCGGAGGCCGCCCTGGACCCGGGCCGGCTGGTCCGGGTCGTCCCGGCGGCCTGGAAGTCGTCGGCGCGCACCGACTTCTCCGTGTGGCCGGCCCGCGGCGCCCTCGCCCAGGACACCGCGCTGCTGCGCCGCGCGCTCGCCGTCTGGGCCCGCCCCGGTGAGTCCGTCCGCGTCTCGGCGACCCCCGGCACCCAGACGGGCGGCCCGGCGGGCCCGCCCCAACTGCTGTACGCAGGCGAGGTCGACAACGCCCATGTGGTGATCCTCTACGACGGTCTGCGTATCGCCCGGTACGCCGAACCGAAGGACGGCGCGGAGGGCGCCGCGCTCGACCTGGCCCGCGTGGACGGGGCGACCGGACCCGAGGCGAGCGCGCTCGTGCTGGGCCGCGCCGACGGCAACGTCCGCTATCTGACGGCGCCTTGGGTGACGAAGGCCGCCGAGCGGGATCTGCGGAAGCCGAGCGGGGGCGCGATGGACCTCGACCTGACCGACGGGGTCACGGCGCCGCTGGCCAGTCCGGTGCGGCAGCCCGACGCCTGTACGTCATGGAACGTGCTGCAACTGACCGACGCGTCCGGCACATACCTGTCCACCGACCTCGGCGAACTGGTGCCGGCCCGGCTCACCAGCGGCCGTCCCGGTGCCGCCCAGCCGGCCGGGGCGGAGACGCTGGCCACGTGGGCGCCGTTCGCCTGCTCGCTGGCCGCGCAGCGCGCGGGGGGTGTGCGCAGCGTGAACGCCTGGGCGTACGCCGACCAGGCGCTGCCCGAGGATGCCGGGACCGGGGACTGGGTGTGCACGCGGGCGGAGACCTGGCGGGGTGAGGGCACGGCGGTGCTGGCCCAGTTCCACACGCCGGGCGGCCGATACGGGGCGGTCGCCGCCAAGGCCACCGACGTGGCCGCGTGCGGTCCGCGCGATCCGCATGTGCTGGCAGGGGTGCTGTGGAAGTCGGAGGGCGGGTCCTGGTATCTGCTGGCCGCGGGCAGCAAGGACGTGGCGTCGATCCGTACGACCGGTGGGGTCACCGCGTCGGCGCGGGGACAGGTGCTTGTTGCGCGGGCCGAGCGAGGGGCTCGCGCCCAGCTGAGCGGAACGTTGGCTGATGGGAGTGGGGTTTCTGCACTGCGGTAGCGTTTGGCTCCGCCGGTTGATGCGTTGTGGCTTGTCGCGCAGTTCCCCGCGCCCCTTGGTTGGCTGAGCTGAGCCCTGCCGTCTAGTGCGGGGTGGGGAAATGGGGGGTTTGGTGGGGGCGGGGTGGGTGGGCCGGAAACGGTCGGTAAGGTGTTCGTATGAGTACCGGGGTTCGCCGCAGGATGGGAGTGGAGGAGCGGCGGCAGCAGTTGATCGGTGTGGCCCTCGAACTGTTCAGCCGTCGCTCGCCCGATGAGATCTCCATCGATGAGATAGCGGCGGCCGCCGGCATCTCACGTCCCCTCGTCTACCACTACTTCCCGGGCAAACTCAGCCTGTACGAGGCCGCGTTGAAGCGGGCGGCGGAGGATCTCGCGAGCCGGTTCACGGAACCGCAGGAGGGCCCGCTCGGGAAGCGGCTGCTGCGAGTGATGCGCCGGTTCTTCGACTTCGTGGAAGAACACGGCCGTGGCTTCTCGGCGTTGATGCGCGGCGGTCCCGCGGTCGGTTCCTCCACGACGAACGCGCTCATCGACTCCGTACGGCAGGCCGCGTACGACCAGATTCTGTCGCATCTGGGGATCGTGTCCGCACCCCCGCGGCTGGAACTGGTCGTCCGCTCCTGGATCTCGCTCGCCGAGTCGACGGCCTTGATCTGGCTGGACGGACGGCGCATCCCGCGCGCGGAGTTGGAGGCCCAGCTCGTGTACGACTTCGCCGCGCTGGCGGCGGTGAGCGCCGCCTACGACGAGGAGATGGCCGAACTGCTGCGCGGCATGCTCAAGGACGAGCCGGCCGACGGCCCGTTCGCGGACCTGATCGGCCGGCTCGTGGCCCTGGCCTCCTAGCGGTCGAACTTGCGGTAGGACGGGGCGAGGTCGCGGACCTCGGCCGAGGCGTGCAGGGTCGCGCCCCCGTCCGTGATGTGCGTGCGCAGCAGGTCCAGCACGGTCTCCGTCAGCCGCGCCTTCGTCTCGTCGCTGCGGCCGGCGAGCAACCCGATGGTGACGTGCACGACGGCATGCTCCTGCCCGGCCGGGTCGGCGTAGCCGAACGCGGTGACCGCGCTGGGGCGGAACTGCGTCTTGCACGCCTCCGGCTTGGCCGCCGCGATCTCGACGGTCGCCTCGTGCAGCGCCCGCGCGAAGCCCGCGCGGTCGAACGCGGGCTCCAGGGTGCGGGAGTAGTCGACGGTGATCTGCGGCATCTGCGCTCCTGTTCTACGGCAACGCCCTCACCCTAGTTCGCGGCCCGGGTGAACACCGCCACGGTACGGGCCGGGACGGTGAAGGTGCCCGAGGCAGCGGCGTACGAGGACGTCTTCACCACCGGGTCGGCGCCCGCGGACTGCGCCGGGTGCAGCCGGTAGCGGTCCTGGGCGAGCCCGCCGATCCGCTGCTCCTGCCGCGTGGGCGTCGCGTTGAACACCACGACCAGGTCGCCGAGCCGCATGGTGATCACGCCGGGTGTCTCGTCCTTCCCGGACAGCGGGAAGGCGAGCCGCGCCTGCACCCGCTCGGTCGTGCCGAGGGAGAACGCCGGTTCCGTCGTACGGATCTTCAGCAGGTCCTGGTAGGCGGCCGACGCGCCGCGGATCTGCGGGCAGCCGACCCGCACGGAGGCCAACAGGGGTTTGGCGTAGGGCCACTTGGCGGAGTTGTCGGCGGCCATGGGCAGCCCGCGGCCGAAGCCGTTGCCGTCCGCGCAGTTCCAGTGGACGGCGTTGAACCAGTCGCCGCTGTCGTAGGAGTTGCGGTCCAGGGACTTCGAGCGCAGCAGGTCGGTGCCGGCCTGGGAGAGGGCCGGGCCCTGGGAGAGCGCGGCCGTGGCCATCGCCAGGACCTGCATCCGGGCGCGGTCGTCGGCGGTGGTGTCCTTGGGCAGCTTGTAGGCGAGCGCGTCGAACAGCGACTCGTTGTCGTGCGCGTCCGCGTAGGCGAGCGCGTCTCCGGGTGCGTCCGCGTAGCCGGCGGGTGCGCCGTTGTAGTCGACCTCGGCGCCGGTGACCTCCTTGCCGTCGGTGCCGGTGAAGCGGTACCGGGCGAGGTTCCCGGTCAGACCGACCTTGATCAGGTCCTGGTAGTGCAGGAGCCGGGCCCGCTGCTCGGCCGGGGTGCCGTTGGCGGCGGCGGGGTTGGGGTCGGTGTACAGGCCGGACGCGAAGCCCTGGACGCCCGGGTCGTCGTCGAAGGGGCCGCCGCCGCGCACCGCGTCCCGGGCCCGGTCGGAGAAGGTGGCGATGCCGGTGCCGGCCATGTTCTTCTGGGTGGCCTGGACGAAGCGGGCGTCGTCGGCGACCTCGCCGAAGTTCCAGCCCTCGCCGTACAGGATGATCTTCTTGCCGTCGACGCCGTCCTTCTGCGGGGTCAGCGCGTCGAGTGCCTTGCGCACGGCGAGGATGTTGGCCTTCGGGTGGTGGCCCATGAGGTCGAAGCGGAACCCGTCGACCTTGTACTCCTTGGCCCAGGTGACGATGGAGTCGACCACGAGCTTGCCCATCATGGCGTTCTCGGGCGCGGTGTTGGCGCAGCAGGTGCTGGTGGCCACGCTGCCGTCGGCGAGCAGCCGCTGGTAGTAGCCCGGCACGATCCGGTCGAGGACGCTGGTGTCGGCCTGGCCGCTGGCTGCCGTGTGGTTGTAGACGACGTCCATGACGACCCGCAGGCCGTCCTCGCCCAGCGCCTTGACCATCTCGCGGAACTGGAGCGTGCGGGCGGTGCCGTCCGGGTCGGTGGCGTACGAGCCCTCGGGGACCGTGTAGTGGTACGGGTCGTAGCCCCAGTTGTAGGCGTCCTTCGCGGCGGTCTTCGCCACGCACGCCTGCTGGGTGCCGGAGTCGGCCGGGAGGGCGGCGAGGTCGCAGTCGGGGCTCGCCTGGTCGGTCTTCTTCTCGGGGACGGTGGCGATGTCGAACGCGGGCAGCAGGTGGACGTAGGAGGTGCCGGACCGGGCCAGTTCCCGCAGGTGCCGGGAGCCGTCGCCGTTCTTGTCGGTGAAGGCCCGGTAGGTGCCCCGGTGCCCGGCCGGTACCGTCTCGTCCGCGACGGAGAAGTCACGGATGTGCAGCTCCTGGATCTGGGCGTCCCTGAGCGGCACGGCCCGCGGCTTGCGCAGCGTCGACCAGCCGTCCGGCGTCAGGGACCGGTCGTCCAGGTCGACGACGAGGCTGCGCCGGGAGTCGGCGGTGAGGGCGAGCGAGTAGGGGTCGGTGACCCTGTTGGTGACGATCCGGCCGACGGCGGGCGCCCACACCTTCACGACGTACCGGTAGGGCTTGTTCTTCCAGGACGCGGGGCCGGTGACGGACCACACGCCGGTGGTGTCGTCGCGCCGCATGGCCACCGTGGAGCCGTCCAGTTCCAGGGAGACGCGCTGTGCCGTGGGCGCCCACACCGCCAGGGTGGGACGGCCGCCACGGAACGTCGGTCCGAGGTCGGCCCCGGTCGCGTCGTACACATCGTCCAGGACACCCGCGATCTGGACGCCGGTCGCGGCGAGCACCGCGCCGTTCGCGGCCCGCTGGGAGGCGACGAGCTGCCCGTCGAGCGCGTCCGGGACGCGGGTCCGGTCGCGCGGGTCGACGGACCAGGCGGTGTAGTCCTTCAGATGGGGGTACTTCGCCTTCTGGGCGTCGGTGAGTGTGGTCTTCCGCAGCCGCAGCCAGCGCTCGTCGTCGCTGGTCAGCGTCCCGTCCTTGACGGCGATCGAGCCGTCGGGGGAGGCGAGCAGCTGGGTGGAGGCGGCGCCCTCGACGCCGTTCCAGGCGACGGTGTCCCGGTCGATCCAGATGGCCTTGGCGGTGGTCAGGTCGAGCGCGGTGGTGCCGCCCGCGGGCTGCGGCAGCAGGTGCTTGTCCTGGCCGTTCAGCAGCCACACCTCGTGTCCTTCGGCCTTGAGGTCGATGGACTGGTCGGCGGGCAGGTCCTTCTCGTCGCCCTTGTGGAGGATGTAGCCGAGGCTGGTGGCGCCCTCGGTCAGCGGTACCTCGAAGACCGCGCCATAGGCGTCGGTCCTCGCCGGCGGCAGCGGCTTCGACCAGTCGGTGGGGTGCGCGGCGCCCGTCCAGACGTGCAGGCCCCAGCCGTCGTAGTTCCCGTCGGCGCGGTGGTAGTGCAGGACCGCCTTGCCGGTGTCCTGGGCGGGCGGGGCGGGGTTCTCGGTCAGGACGTCGGCCTTGCCCTGCTCGATCCACACCTCGCCCGTCCTGGTGACGTCGATGCTGCGGTCGGCGGCGACGTCCTTGGTGCCGTTCTTGTCGATGACCAGGAAGCCGACGTTCGAGGCGCCGGGCCTGAGCTTGACGTAGGCGAAGGCGCCGTAGGCGTCCCGGCCGACGAAGGGGTGGCTGTCCGGCCAGGTGGTGGACTCGCCGTCGGCGAGGTCGCCCCAGGCGTACAGGCCCCAGTCGGTGTAGTCGCCGTCCGCGCGCTTGTAGTGGACGATCGCGTAGTCCCGGGAGGCGGCCGTGGGGACGTCCTCGGCGGGCGGGGTGCCGGTGCTGCCGGTGGCGGTGGCGCTCGCGGTGCGCCCGGCCGAGTCGATCACGACGGCCTTGTAGCGCAGGGCGGTGCCGGCCGGGACGTCGCCGCCGAGGGTCTGGGTGACCCGGTACGGGGCGTGGTCGGCGGAGCCGAGGGTCCGCCAGGGGCCGTTGCCGACCTGGGCGGCGAACACGACCCGGTTGAGCTGTCCGCCGTCGACGCCGGCCGACAGTTCGACGGTCCCGGTGGCACCGGCGGCCGGGGCGGTGAGGGTGATCGCCGGCTTGGCGGCGGGCCTGGCGAGGGGTCCTGCGGCCTTGTACACCACGGCGGTGCCGGCCGGGACGGTGACGGTGATTCGGCGGTCGGTGCCGGACCGCACGGAGTCGGTGCTGCCGTAGACGCCCCGGTAGGTCATGCCGGCCGAGCCGGTCGCGAAGGTGGCGGCCTCGGCCTGCTCCGCGTTGTTGAACGCGACGACGTACTCCTGGCCGGTCCTGGCGTCGGTGCGGGTGAAGGCGTAGATCCCGGCGCCGTCGGCCGCGTACCGCTCGGTCTGCACTCCGTCGGTGAGTGCCGGGTTGGCCTTGCGGAGCTTGGCCAGGGCGCTGATCTGCCGGTACAGCGGGGCTCTGGTGTCGTAGGCGTCGCTCGCGTGGGTGCGGTCGGTGCCAATCTCGTCGTCGTCGAGGTAGTCGGCGACCCGGGAGGCGAACATCGTCTGGCGGGCGTCCTTGTCGCCGCCGGCGCCGGTGAAGCCCTGCTCGTCGCCGTAGTAGACGACGGGATTGCCCCGGCTGAGGAACATCAGCTCGTTGGCGAGCCGGTCCTTGGCGAGCAGTTCGGCGTCGCCGGCACCCGGGTTGTCCTGTTTCAGGAAGGTCCCGATGCGGCCCATGTCGTGGTTGCCGAGGAAGGTGACCTGCTCGTACGCGTTGGCCTTGTCGGTCGTGTACTTGTAGTCGTCGGCGAAGACGCCCGCGAGTTTCCGGGCGCTGCCGCCCTGGGCCACATAGCCGCGCACCGCGTCCTGGAAGGGGAAGTCGAGGGTGGCGTCGAGCCGGCCCTGGGTGACGTACGGGGAGGTGACGGAGGTGTCGGCGGAGTAGACCTCGCCGAACATGAAGAAGTCCTCGCGGCCGTGCCGGGCCGCGTACGCGTCAAGGGCCGTGGCCCACTGCGTCCAGAACTCCATGTTCACGTGCTTGACGGTGTCGATCCTAAAGCCGTCCACGCCGAAGTCCCGCACCCAGCGCTGGTAGATCCGCTCCATGCCCCGGACGACCTCGGGCCGTTCGGTCCACAGGTCGTCAAGGCCGGAGAAGTCGCCGTAGGTGGTGGACTCGCCGGTGTATGTCGAGTCCCCGCGGTTGTGGTACATCGTCGGGTCGTTGAGCCAGGCCGGGACCTTGGACTGGCTGGTCGGCCGCGGTGTGCGCGGGAACGAGCCGGTGCCGACGGCCGGGAACGGCCTGCTGCCGTCGGCGTAGTCGGCGTCGTCGAAGGGCTTGCCGTCCTCGGTGAGGTAGGGGAAGGCGCCCTTGGAGAGATAGTCGTAGGACTTCTCGGCGTAGTCGACGACGTCGGCGGTGTGGTTGGTGATGACGTCGAAGTAGACCTTCATGCCCTTGGCGTGCGCCTTGGAGATGAGGGTCGTGAGGTCCTTGTCGGTGCCGAAGTGCGGGTCGACGCGGGTGAAGTCGGTGATCCAGTAGCCGTGGTAGCCGGCCGACGCCTCGTCGCCGGTGCCCTGCACGGGCCGGTTCTTGAAGATCGGGGCCAGCCAGATGGCGGTGGTGCCCAGGCCCTTGATGTAGTCGAGCCGGTCGGTCAGGCCCTTGAGGTCGCCGCCCTGGTAGAAGCCCTTGTCGGTGGGGTCGTAGCCGGTGCTGAGCCGGGAACCGGTCAGCCCGCCGCGGTCGTTGCCGGTGTCGCCGTTGGCGAACCGGTCCGGCAGGACGAAGTAGAACTGTTCGCGGGTCGCGTCGTGCCGGGCCGGTTCCGCGGCGAGCCGGGCGTCGGAGGGTGGTGCGGGCGGGGTGGCCGCGTGGGCGGCGAGGGGTGGTACGAGTGCGGCGGCCAGGGCGGCGGCGACGATGGCCGCGACCCGTCTGACGTGGGGGGCGCGGCGCGTGCGTGGCGCCTGCCATCTCGGTATCACGGGCGTGAACTCCTAGCGTGCTACGGCTCTTTCGGGGCCCGGCTCCGACGTGCGCGGCGCGGTTGCGACGCGGTTGCGACGCGCGGCACGGCTCCGCCGGCGGGCGCCCGCGCGACCGTATGGCCGCCGAAACCCTTACAGCAAGAGCCGTGCAATTCACGGTAAGAACTTTCATCGGGCGGGTGCCGCCCGATGGCTCAGCAGGACGACTTGCCCGCGTAGACGGCCAGGGCCGTGTTGCCGCCCAGGGTGGCGGTGAACTGCCCCGAGGAGTTCACGCTCACCGTCGTGTTGTTCTGCACGTTGCAGTACGTGCCCGCGGGCAGCGAGGTCTGGTAGGTGCGGGTCAGGGACGACGACTCGTGGTTGATGGCGACGTAGCCCTTGGCGCCGCGGCCGAAGCCGATCGCGTTGTTGCCGTTGTCCCACCAGTCGGTCATCGACTGGCCCCGCGTGGCGTTGCGGAAGGCGACCATCGACTTGATCTCCGGCCAGGCGTGCTGGCACTTCCAGCCGTCCTGCCAGCAGGCGTTGACGGTGCCGCCGTTGGGCGGTCCCGCGTCCGCGTCCGACCACTCGTAGCCGGAGTTGATGTCGGGGGCGCCGTACGGGAGGGCGAGCATGAAGACGTTGGCCAGGGTGTAGTTGGCACCGCTCTTGTAGTTGAGGGTGCTGCCGTTGCGTTCGGTGTCGTGGTTGTCGACGAAGACACCGGCGACGGAGCTGTTCAGATAGCCCCAGCCCTCGCCGTAGTTCTTCAGGTAGGCGAGCTTCTCGCTGGTGAAGACGCGCTTGAGGTCGTAGGCGTAGCGGAACTCCTGGACGTCGCCGGTGCCCGTGTACTCGGTGGGCTGGACGGCCTCGCCCGCGCCGTAGATGACCTCCTGCTTCCAGTAGGCGGAGGGGTTGGTCAGGCGGGACTTGATGTCGGCCAGGTCCGAGGCGGGGATGTGCTTGGCGGCGTCGATGCGGAAGCCGTCCACGCCGAGGCCGATCAGGTCGTTCACATACCCCGCGATGGTCCTGCGGACGTACTCCTCGCCGGTGTCGAGATCGGCGAGGCCGACCAGTTCGCAGTGCTGGACGTTCCAGCGGTCCTGGTAGTTGGAGATCTGCGCGGTGCAGTCGTCGAAGTCGTAGACCGAGTACAGGCCGGGGTAGTCGTACTTCGTGTACGACGAGCCGCCGGTGCCGGTGCCGGAGCCGGCCGACATGTGGTTGATCACCGTGTCCACGACGACCTTGACGCCGGCCGCGTGGCAGGTGTTCACCATGTTCTGGAACGCCGTGCGGTCGCCCAGGCGGCCGGCGATCCGGTAGCTGACCGGCTGGTACGACGTCCACCACTGGCCGCCCTGTATGTGCTCGGCGGGCGGGGAGACCTGGACGTAGCCGTAGCCGGCGGGGCCGAGGGTGGTGGTGCACTCGCGGGCCACCGAGGCGTACTTCCACTCGAAGAGGACTGCGGTGACGTCCTTGGTGCCGGGTGGTGACGCTTCTGCGGCGGTCGGGGTCATGACAAGGGCGGCGGTTGCGAGGGCTAGGGCGCCGATGAGGGAGCTGCGGGCCATGGGGGTCCCTTCGTCATTGAAGGCTCTTGCTGAAACTTGCGGTGGCGCAGATGTTAGAGCCTGCGGGTCGAAAGGGCAGCGGGGCGGAGGAAAGTTGCAGCAAGTTTTCTGGCTGACGTCTCCCTCCGGGGGCTTGGCAGGTCCTCGTTCGGGTGCGGCGCCGTCGTGGCTTGTCGCGCAGTTCCCCGCGCCCCCCTCCGGGGGCCCGGCAGGTCGTCGTTCGGGTGCGGCGCCATCGTGGTTGGGCGCGCAGTTCCCCGCGCCCCTATGGGGCGCCACCCGAGCGCGCCTGTGGCAACACACCACCCGACGGGCGTCGTTCGGCTGTCGCGCCGTCGTGGTTGGTCGCGCAGTTCCCCGCGCCCCTAAGGGGCGCGGGGGGTGTTGTTCGTCAGGTTGTTGTCCACCACACCGTGGTGTCGGACGGGATCTTTGTTTCGCCGGGCGTGTCGGTCACCTCTTCGCTGGTGAGGAGTACGCGGCCGTATGCCGGGGTCGTCACCGACTCGCTCGTCGTGTTCGTGACGCACACGAACTCCCCGCGGCGGAAGGCCAGTACGCCCTCGGGGGCGCGCAGCCACTGCACGCCGTCGCCCGCGCCGAGGTCCGGCTGCGCGCGCCGTACGGCCAGCGCCGAGCGGTACAGTTCCAGCGTCGAGCCGGGCACGCCCTCCTGCGCCTGCACGCTCAGCTCGCCCCAGACCGACGGCTGCGGCAGCCAGCTGCCGCCCGGCCCGAAGCCGTAGGAGGAGCCCTCGCGGGTCCACGGGATCGGGACCCGGCAGCCGTCGCGGAAGCCGTCCTGTCCCGCGCCGCGGAAGTACGCCGGGTCCTGGCGGACCTCGTCCGGCAGGTCCACCACGTCGGGCAGGCCCAGCTCCTCGCCCTGGTAGAGATAGGCCGAGCCGGGCAGCGCCAGCATCAGCAGGGTGGCGGCGCGGGCCCGGCGCAGGCCCAGCTCGCGGTCCCCGGCGGTGCGGATCTGGGTGCCGAGGCCGGGCGGGTTGGCGAAGCGGGTGGCGTGCCGGGTGACGTCGTGGTTGGACAGCACCCAGGTGGCGGGCGCGCCGACCGGCCGCATGGCGTCCAGGGTGCGGTCGATGACCCGGCGCAGTTCCACCGCGTCCCAGTCGGTGCTCAGATACTGGAAGTTGAACGCCTGGTGCAGCTCGTCGGGGCGGACGTAGTTCGCGGTGCGCTCGACGGTCGGGGTCCACGCCTCCGCGACGAAGATCCGATCGCCGGCGTATTCGTCGAGGACCTTGCGCCACTCGCGGTAGACGGCGTGCACACCGTCCTGGTCGAAGAACGGCATGACATCGTTGCCCAGCAGCTTGAGCTGGTCGTGCCCGCCGAGGTCGGGCAGCCCCGCCGCCTTGACCAGACCGTGCGCCACGTCGATGCGGAAGCCGTCCACGCCCATGTCCAGCCAGAACCGCAGGATGGAGCGGAACTCGTCGCCGACGGCCGGGTGTTCCCAGTTGAAGTCGGGCTGTTCGGGGGCGAACAGATGCAGGTACCACTCGCCGTCGGGCAGCCGCGTCCAGGCCGACCCGCCGAAGATGGACTCCCAGTCGTTGGGCGGGAGTTCACCGTCGGCGCCCTTGCCGGGGCGGAAGTGGTAGCGGTCCCGCAGCGGCGAGCCGGGGCCCTCGGCGAGCGCGCGCTTGAACCACTCGTGCTGGTCGGAGGAGTGGTTGGGCACCAGGTCGACGATGATCCGCAGGCCCTCCGCGTGGGCGTCGCGGATCAGCGCGTCGGCGTCCAGCAGATTGCCGAACATGGGGTCCACGGCCCGGTAGTCGGCGACGTCGTACCCCGCGTCGGCCTGCGGCGAGGCGTAGAAGGGGCTGAGCCACACGGCGTCCACGCCGAGGGAGCGCAGATAGGGAAGTCGGGAACGGATGCCCTCCAGGTCGCCCATGCCGTCGCCGTTGCTGTCGGCGAAGCTGCGCGGATAGACCTGGTAGATCACCGCGTCCCGCCACCAGTCGCGGTGGCCCGCGACGGTGGCGAGGGCGGTGTTCGGGGCCGGGTCGGCGGAGTGCTGGCTCATGGCGTCCTTGGTACGTAAAGGAGTTCGGGTCATGGAGGGGTGGTGCGGCGGCGGGCGTCAGCCCTTCGTGCCGCCGGCGGTGAGGCCGGTCACCAGGTTCTTCTGCACGAGGTAGAAGAACGCGGAGACGGGTATCGCGATCAGCACCGCGGTGGCGGCCATGAGGTTGCGCTGGGCGTCGTGCTCGCTGACGAAGCTCTGCAGGCCGACGGCGAGCGTGTACTTCTGGTCGTCCAGCAGGAAGGTGGTGGCGAAGGCGACCTCACCGAACGCGGTGATGAAGCTGTAGAAGGCGGCGACCGCGAGTCCCGGCTTGGCGAGCGGCAGGATGAGGCGGGCGAACGTGCCGAAGGGGGTCAGCCCGTCGACGCGTCCCGCCTCGTCGATCTCGAACGGGATGGTGTCGAAGTAGCCCTTCAGCAGCCAGGCGCAGTACGGCACCGCCGTCGAGCAGTACACGAGGATCAGCCCGAAGTAGCTGTCGATGAGCTGGAGGTCGGCCAGGATCTGGTACATCGGCACCATGAGGACGGCCACCGGGAACATCTGGGTGACCAGGAGCACCCACATGAACTTCCGGTAGCCGGGGAAGCGCATGCGGGAGACCGCGTATCCGGTGGTGGCGGCGACCAGCACGCCGAGCACCGTGGTGCCGAGCGAGACGATCAGGGAACTCTTCAGCCAGTCGAAGAAGTTCGTGTGCTGGAGGACGAACGTGTAGTTGTCGAACGTCATCTTCCGCCAGATGCCGCCCGGGTGCAGATAGTCGTCCTTGTCCGGGCCGAGGGACAGGAACACCAGCCAGGCGACCGGGAAGAGCGCCACGATGCTCCCGGCGACCAGGATGCCGTGCGAGGCGAGGGACGCCGCGAGGCCGCGTTCGCCGCGAGGGCGGTGCTTGTGGCCGGCGGGCGCCGGGCGGTCCTCGGTCACCGTGGCGGAGGTCTCGACGGTGGTCGTGCTCATGGGAACTCCTGCCTCAGATCGCGAGCTGCTGCTCATTGCGGTTCAGCCAGCGGCGGTAGAACGAGGTGAAGACGATCAGGATGGCCAGCAGCAGGATGCCGTAGGTGGCCGACTGCGCGAAGTCACGCGGCTGCTGTCCGAAGCCCAGGTAGTAGGCCCAGGTCACGAGGATCTGTGCGTCGGGTGCGGTGTTGCCGAACAGCAGGAAGATGACGGCGAACTGGTTGAAGGTCCAGATGATGCCGAGGAGTACGACGGTGGAGCTGACGGATCTCAGGCCCGGCAGGGTGACGTAGCGGAACCGCTGCCAGGCGTTCGCGCCGTCCATCTCGGCGGCCTCGTAGAGGGCGGTGTCGATGGACTGCAGGCCGCCGAGGAGCGAGACCATCATGAAGGGCACCCCGCACCAGGTGTTGACCATGACGGCGGCGAACCGCTGCCAGAAGGTGTCCTCGAGCCACAGGGGCGTCGGCAGGTGCAGCGTGTCGAGGGCGGAGTTGATGATGCCCCCGTCGGCGAGCATGAAGCGCCAGCCGAAGACGGTGACGAAGGTGGGCACGGCCCACGGCAGGACCAGGATCAGCCGGTAGACGGTGCGGCCGCGCAGCCGCTGGTTGAGCAGCAGGGCGAGGCCGAGGCCGATGCAGTAGTGCAGCGCGACGCACAGCGCGGTCCACACGATCGTCCAGATGAAGTGCGACCAGAAGCGGTCGTAGGCCGTCGGGCCGAACAGCACGTCCTTGTAGTTGTCCAGGCCGATGAACTCGTAGGTCGCCTCGATGTGGTTGACGCCGATCGTGCGCGCCGTGTTGAGGCTGTTGGCGTCGGTGAGGGTGAGGTAGAGGCCGTACACCAGGGGGTAGAGCACGAGGACGCCGAGCACCACGGCCACGGGGGCGATCATGGCGTAGGCGTACCAGTGTCTCTGGTAGCCGTGCTTCAGGCGCTGCCCCAGCCCGGGCCGAGGCGCGCGGTCACCGTGGCGCTTGCCGGTCGCGCGGTCGATGGCGACTGTCATGGTTCGACAACCTTCTCGCAGGTCTGCGGTTCGGGGGTGGGGCGGGCGCGGGCCGGTGGCCGCCGGTTCCCTCCCCTGGGCGCGGGGTTCCCCTGTTCGAGCGACGTCGCGCGCTCGGGGGCGGAGCCGGCGGCCACGCGGGCCTTACTTGCTGAAGTCCGGGACCAGCTTCTCGATCGCGACCTCGGCGTTGCCCAGACCCGCGTCCAGGGACTCCTTGCCGCCCGCGATCTTCGGCAGTTCGGTGTCCAGCGGGCCCCACAGGGAGCTGTACTCGGGCAGCGCGGGACGCGGCTGGGCGGCGGCGAGCACGCCCTGGAAGCCGGCGATGCCGGGGTCGGCCTTCACCTGGGCCGTGTAGGCGTCGTCGCGGGTGGGCAGCGTGGAGTTCTTCAGGGCGACGGTCTCCTGGGACTTCGCCGAGGTCATGAAGTTGACGAACTTCAGGGCCGCTTCCTGGTGCGCCTTGTCGGAGCCGGCGTACACCGAGAGGTTGTGGCCGCCCGTCGGGGCGCCCGCCTTGCCGGTGGAGCCGGCCGGAACGGTGGCGATGCCCAGGTTGGCCTTGTCCTTGAAGGCGGAGCCCTGGTAGAAGTTCGTGATCTCCCACGGGCCCTGGATGATCGCGGCGACCTTGCCGTTGACGAACGCGTCCTGGATGTGGGCGTAGGCGTCGGCGGTGGTGTCGGCCTTGTGCAGGCCCTTGCCGGAGTACAGGCTCAGCCAGGTGCCGTAGGCCTTCTTCGCGGCGGCCGACTTCACGGTGATCTTCTTGGCGGCGGCGTCGACGGTGTCGGTGCCCTCGCCGTACAGGAAGGACTGGGCGTAGTACGCCTGGGTGGAGCCCCAGTAGCCGTCGACGCCGGTCTTGTCCTTGATCTTCGCGGCGGCGGACTTCAGCTCGTCCCAGGTCTTGGGCGCCTCGGTGATGCCGGCCTTCTCGAACAGGGCCTTGTTGTAGACGAGCGCGAGGGTGTCGGTGACCAGCGGCACGCCGTACGTCTTGCCCTCGTACTGCGCCTGGGTGATCAGGCTGGGCTGGAACTTGGCCTGGTCCGCGAGGGCGGCGGTGCCGTCCAGCGGCAGGAAGTAGCCCTTCTTGGCGAACGCCGGGGTCCAGCCGACCTCGGAGCGCAGCACGTCCGGGGCGCCCTTGGCGCCGGCGGCGGTGTCGAACTTGTTCTGCGCCTGGTCGAAGGGGACGTTGACGTACTTGACCTTGATGTCCTTGTTGGCGGCCTCGAACTCCTTGGCCAGGGCCTTGTACGTCGGCGCCTCATTGGTGGCGTTGGAGGTGTCCCACCAGGTGATGGTGACCGGGCCGCCGGCGCTGTCGCCGTTGTCGCTTCCGCCGCACGCCGTCGCCGTGAGGGCGAGGGACGCCACCAGCGCGGAGGCCGCTATGCCACGCCGCATGAGTTCTCCTTGAGGGTGAAAAGCCCGAGTGGTGCGGGGAGCGGTCCCGTCCGCCGTCCCCGCGACTTGCCGACTGCGCCGTTGCGTCCGCCGGGCGACGTGAACGTAACAGCGTTGTAAGCGTTTCGAAAGACTTTGCAGAAAAAAAGTGCAAGAGATCTCCGGGGTTACCCTGTCGTTATCGGGTCTCGACCCCTTCGCGACCCGATGACACGGCCGATCAGCGGGCACGGGGCAACTTGTGCAAGACTCTGCAAGCTCTTGCCATCCGAGGCCGACCAGAGGGACGAGGGACCGCGATGACGCAGCAACCCGCACCGAGCCGTGCGACGGGTCGTGCCCGGCGTCCGATCGGTGGGCAGGGAGCGAGCCGACCGGTACAGTCCGGTGGCGTGACCACACGGCTTGCGGACATCGCTGCGCAAGCGGGGGTGAGCGAAGCGACCGTCAGCCGCGTCCTCAACGGGAAGCCGGGCGTCGCCGCCACCACCCGCCAGTCCGTGCTCGCCGCGCTCGACGTGCTCGGCTACGAGCGGCCGGTACGGCTGCGGCAGCGCAGCGAGGGCCTGGTCGGGCTGATCACCCCGGAGCTGGAGAACCCGATATTCCCCGCCCTGGCGCAGGTCATCGGGCAGGCCCTGACCCGCCAGGGCTACACGCCGGTGCTCGCCACGCAGACCCCCGGCGGGTCGACGGAGGACGAGCTGACCGAGATGCTGGTGGACCGCGGGGTCGCCGGGATCATCTACGTCTCGGGGCTGCACGCGGACACCACCGCCGACATGCAGCGCTACGAGCGGCTGCGCGCGCAGGGCGTGCCGTACGTGCTCGTCGACGGCTTCTCGCCGAAGGTGCAGGCGCCGTTCATCTCGCCCGACGACCGGGCGGCGATGACGCTGGCGGTGACCCATCTGGTGTCGCTGGGGCACACCCGGATCGGGCTGGCCCTCGGGCCCAAGCGGTTCGTGCCGGTGCAGCGCAAGATCGAGGGCTTTGTGCGGGCGGTGCGGGACCAGTTGGGGCTCGCCGCGGAGGTGGTCGAGGCTGAGCTGGTCCAGCACTCGCTGTACACGCTGGAGGGCGGCCAGGCTGCGGCCGGCGCGCTGATCGACCGGGACTGTACGGCCGTGGTCTGCGCCAGCGACATGATGGCGCTCGGCGCGATACGGGCGGTACGGCAGCGCGGCCTGGACGTCCCGCGGGACGTCTCGGTGGTCGGCTTCGACGACTCCCCGCTGATCGCCTTCACCGACCCGCCGTTGACCACGATCCGCAAGCCGGTACCGGCGATGGGGCAGGCGGCGGTGCGGACGCTCCTGGAGGAGATCGGCGGAACTCCCGCTCCGCACAGCGAGTTCGTCTTCATGCCGGAACTGGTGGTACGCGGTTCGACAGCCTCCGCCCCCACCGACCGCCCCCGCCCCTGACCCACCCACTCACGGGCCTCGTCCGGAGGGTGGAGGGGGCGGCGGGTGGGGGGTACCTGTGGCGTAGAACATGCGTTGCGGACCCGACCTTGGGATGATCTGCCGGAGATAGCTTTTCTGGCAGACTCTGTGCCTATGAGTGACTCGACCGTGACACAGCCGGAAGGTCGCGAGGAGGGGGCCGTTCCGCAGACCGTCACGGGCGAGGGCGAGCAGCGTTTCCTCGGCCGGCTGCGCACCCCGCGACGACCCCGCCTGTGGTTCGAGATCCTGCTCATCGCGGTGAGTTACTGGACGTACTCCCTGATCCGCAACGCGGTCCCGGAGCAACGGGGCAAGGCACTGCGCAACGCCGACTGGATCTGGCAGACCGAGCACCGGCTGGGGATCGCCGTCGAGGAATCGGTCAACCACGCCGTCAACTCGGTGACTTGGCTGATCGTGGGGATGAACTACTACTACGCGACACTGCACTTCGTGGTGACACTGACGGTGCTGGTGTGGCTGTACCGCAGCCACCCCGGGCGTTACGCGGCGACGCGCCTGGTGCTGTTCGCGACGACGGGCGTGGCCCTGGTCGGCTACTACCTGTATCCGCTCGCCCCGCCCCGGTTGATGGACGGCAGCCGTTTCGTGGACACGGTGATGGTCCACCAGACATGGGGCTCGATGGCCTCGGGCGATCTGAAGCACATGTCCAACCAGTACGCCGCGATGCCCTCGATGCACATCGGCTGGTCGCTGTGGTGCGGGCTGACGGTCTTCGCGCTGGCCAAGGTGCCCTGGGTGCGGGTACTCGGCCTGCTGTACCCGGCGGCGACCCTGGTGGTCATCGTCGCCACCGCCAACCACTTCTGGCTCGACGCGGTCGGCGGCGTACTGTGCCTGTCGTTCGGCTACACCCTGGCCGGCCTGTGGTACGGCTCCCTGCCCTACGCACTGCCCCGCCTGGTACCGGCACAGCCACCGGGCCGGCACTCCCCGTCGTGGGCTCAGGCGTCGTAGAACAGCTCCTCCGCGACCGTGCGGGCGCGGCGGGTGGTGCGGCGGTAGGCGTCCAGCATGTCGCCGGCGTGGCCGGAGGTGTAGCCGAGGTAGCGGCCCACGGCGGCGAGTTCGCGGGAGTCGGTGGGGAACGTGTCGCCGGCCCGGCCGCGCACCAGCATGACCGCGTTGCGCACCCGGGTCGCGAGCACCCACGCCTCATCCAGGGTCGCGGCGTCCTCCGCGGAGATCAGCCCGGCCGCGCGGGCGGCGGCAAGCGCCTCGCGGGTGCGGGTGGTGCGCAGTCCCGGCTCGGCCCAGGCGTGCCGGAGCTGGAGCAGCTGCACCGTCCACTCGACGTCGGAGAGCCCGCCGGGGCCGAGCTTGGTGTGCAGCTTCGGATCGGCGCCGCGCGGCAGGCGTTCGGACTCCATGCGGGCCTTCAGCCGGCGGATCTCGCGGACCGCGTCGTCGCCCAGGCCCTCGGCCGGGTAGCGCAGCGGGTCGATCAGTTCGATGAACCGGCGGCCCAGCTCCGCGTCCCCGGCGACCGGTTCGGCCCGCAGCAGCGCCTGTGACTCCCACACCAGGGACCACCGGCGGTAGTAGGCCGCGTACGACTTGAGGGTGCGCACCAGGGGGCCCGACTTGCCCTCCGGGCGCAGGTCGGCGTCGATCAGCAGCGGCGGATCCGCGCTGGGCAGCTGGAGCAGCCGGCGCATCTCGGAGACGACCTTGCCGGCCGCGGCCGCCGCCTCGTGGTCGCCCACGCCGTCCTGCGGTTCGTGCACGAAGACCACGTCGGCGTCGGAGCCGTAGCCCAGTTCGTGGCCGCCGAAGCGGCCCATGCCGATGATCGCGAAGCGGGTCGGCAGGGTGTCGCCCCAGCCGCCCCTGACCACGGCGCGCAGCGTGCCCGCGAGGGTCGCCGCGGTCAGGTCGGAGACGGCGGCGCCCACCCGGTCCACCAGCGCGCCCTGGTCGGCCTCGACGGGGTTGGCCTCGGTGCCGTAGGAGTCGACGATGTCGGCGGCGGCGGTGCGGAACAGCTCACGGCGGCGAACCCCGCGGGCCGCGGTGACCCCCTGTTCGGCGTTCTCCGCGCGGCCCACGGCGGCCAGGATCTCTGCTTCCAGGCCCGCGCGTCCGCGCGGTTCGAGGCCGGCCCCGTCGCCGTCGCCGAGCAGGGCCACCGCTTCGGGGGCGCGCATCAGCAGGTCGGGGGCGAGCCGTCCCGCCGACAGCACGCGGGCCAGGTTCTCGGCAGCCGCGCCCTCGTCCCGCAGCAGCCGCAGGTACCAGGGGGTCTTGCCGAGCGCGTCGGACACCTTGCGGAAGTTGAGCAGGCCGGCGTCCGGGTCGGCGGAGTCCGCGAACCAGCCCAACAGGACGGGCAGCAGGGTGCGTTGGATGGCCGCCTTGCGGGTGACGCCCGCGGCCAGCGCCTCCAGGTGGCGCAGCGCGGCGGCCGGGTCGGAATAGCCGAGGGCGACCAGCCGTTCCCGGGCCGCCTCGGGGCTCAGCCGGGCCTCGCCCGGGGCGAGTTGGGCGACGGCGTCGAGCAGCGGACGGTAGAACAGTTTCTCGTGCAGGCGGCGGACCACGCCGGTGTGCCGCCGCCACTCGCGCAGCAGCCCGTCCACCGGGTCGGTGCGCAGACCGAGGGAGCGGCCGAGGCGGCGCAGGTCGGCCTCGTCGTCCGGGACGAGATGGGTGCGGCGCAGCCGGTAGAGCTGGATGCGGTGTTCCAGGCAGCGCAGGAACCGGTACGCCTCGTCGAGCCGGGCGGCGTCGGCGCGGCCGACGTAGCCGCCGGCGGCCAGGGCGGCAAGCGCGTCCAGGGTGGTGCCGCTGCGCAGCGCGGGGTCGGACCGGCCGTGCACCAACTGCAGGAGCTGTACGGCGAATTCGACGTCGCGCAGGCCGCCGGGGCCGAGCTTCAGCTCGCGTTCGACCTCGGCGGCGGGGATGTTCTCGACGACGCGCCTGCGCATCTTCTGCACGTCGGGTACGAAGTTCTCGCGCTCGGCGGCCGTCCAGACCAGGGGTTCGACGGCGCTGATGTACTCCTCCCCCAGTTCGATGTCCCCGGCCACCGGGCGGGCCTTGAGCAGCGCCTGGAACTCCCAGGTCTTCGCCCAGCGCTGGTAGTAGGCGAGATGGCTGCTGAGGGTGCGCACCAGCGGGCCGTTGCGGCCCTCGGGGCGCAGATTGGCGTCCACCGGCCAGATGGAGCCCTCGACGGTGGTCTCGGAGCAGATCCGCATCATGTGCGCGGCGAGCTTCGCGGCGGCCCTGAGCGCCTTGGCCTCGTCGGCGCCGTTCGCGGCCTCCCCGACGAAGATCACGTCCACGTCGGAGACGTAGTTCAGCTCGTGGCCGCCGCACTTGCCCATCGCGATCACCGCGAGCCGGCACAGCGCGGCGTCGTCGGGGGCGGCGGCGCGGGCGATGGCGAGGGCCGCGCGCAGGGTGGCGGTGGCGAGGTCGGCGAGTTCCGCGGCGGTCTGGGCGACGTCGGTGGTGCCGCACACGTCGCGGGCGGCGATGGACAGCAGACAGCGGCGGTAGGCGACGCGCAGCGAGACCGGGTCGATGGCCTCGGACAGGCCACGCTCGAACTCCGCCACGCCGGGGTGCAGGTCGTGCGGCTCGTAGGTGACCAGCTCCGCCCAGTCCCGGGGGTGCCGGGCCAGGTGGTCGGCCAGGGCCGCGGAGGCGCCGAGCACGCCGAGCAGGCGGTCGCGCAGCGGCTTGGCCGCTATCAGCGTGTCGAGCAGTTCGCGGTGGGCGGTGGGGTCGGGCTGGGCCTCAAGCAGGCGTACCAGGCCGGCCAGCGCGAGGTCCGGGTCGGCGGTGGCGCCCAGCGCCTCCAGCAGGACCGGGTCGCTGCGCACGGGGGCCAGCTCGGCGCCGTCGAGCAGCCGCTCGGCGCCGGAGGGGTCGGTGAAGCCGTGCCGCAGCAGTCGCGTGAAGGTACTGCTCCTGCGCCCCGGCGTCATCCGCGGCCTCCCCTCGGGTCGGGTCGGATCAAGGTCGTCCTGGCGAGAGCCTAACCGGAGAGGCGCGGTGAAGCGCCGGGGCGGACGGCGATGAGTTCCGGGCGCCCGCCAGGTCTGTACTGGGCGGGGACCGTCAATCAGCCGATCAGAGGGAGGCGTCATGCGGGAGCCCGAGGGCGAACTGGACCGCCGCTACTCCAGCGCGGGCGCGAGCGCGCCCGCCTGGTCCGAGGCCGAGGCGTTGCTGCGCGCGGCCGAGTTGTTCTGGATCTCGACCGTACGGCCGGACGGGCGCCCGCACGTGACGCCGCTGCCCGCCGTGTGGGCGGAGGGGGCGCTGCACTTCTGCACCGGCCCGGAGGAGCGCAAGGCGCGCAACCTCGACCGCAACCCCGAGGTGGTGCTGACCACCGGCACCAACACCTGGGACAAGGGCTTCGACCTGGTGGTGGAGGGCACGGCGGTGCGGGTCACCGACGACGGGCGGCTGCGGGAGCTGGCCGCGGTCTGGGAGGCGAAGTACGGGGCGTTCTGGCACTTCGAGGTGCGGGACGGCCACTTCGAACACGGCCCGGGGCGGGCGCGGGTCTTCGCGGTACCCCCACGCACGGTCTTCGGCTTCGCCAAGGGAACCCTCTTCAGCCAGACGAAATGGCCCTTCCCCTAAGGCAGCGCCCCGAAGGGGCGCGGGGCTGTATCGATATGCGGCTCCGCCGCGCGGGCGCGACCAGCCGCAATGGTGCCGCAGACAACCGACAGCGCATCGTGGCACGTGACTCCGGCCCACACGACCGAGCGCCCCGCCGGCCCCCGGAGGGCCCCGTGTTCATGTGGTTTTCATCCCGTGGGCCGCCTGATGTGAGGCCAGGGCACGTTGGCGTGTGCATGATCTCGCGTGCACCGTTGGCTTCCTTCCCCCCACCGGAGGTTGATGTGTCCGGCAGTTCCGTGCTCCGCCGTGCCCGTACCGTCGTGGCGTCCGCAGCGGCCCTCGCCGCGGCCGGCCTCGGGCTGTGGACCGGTCTCGGCGGCGAGTCCGCGCACGCCGCGGGCGCCGTACCGACCCCGGACCACGTGGTCGTCGTGGTCTTCGAGAACCACGCGTACAGCCAGGTCATCGGCTCCTCCAGCGCCCCGTACATCAACTCGCTGGTCTCCGGCGGCGCCAACCTCAGCCAGTTCTACGCCGAGACCCACCCGAGCCAGCCCAACTACTTCGCCCTGTTCTCCGGCTCCACCCAGGGCATCACCGACGACAGCTGCTACACCCCCGGCTTCTCCTCGGCCGCCAACCTGGCCTCCGAGCAACTGGCCGCGGGCCGCACCTGGGCCAGCTACAACGAGACCCTGCCCAGCCAGGGCTCGACCACGTGCAGCAGCGGCAGCTACGCCCGCAAGCACAACCCGTGGTTCGGCTTCAGCAACGTACCGACCTCGACCGCGAAGACGTTCGCACAGTTCCCGACCGACTACACGACGCTGCCCCAGCTGTCCTTCGTGGTCCCGAACCTGTGCAGCGACATGCACGACTGCTCGGTGTCCACCGGTGACACCTGGCTGAAGAACAACCTGGGCGCCTACGCCACCTGGGCCAAGACGCACAACAGCCTCCTCGTCGTCACCTTCGACGAGGACAACCGGCTCGCCGGCAACCGGATCCCGACGGTCCTGTACGGCCAGCCGGTCACCGCGGGCTCCAGCTCCTCGACCACGTACAACCACTACGACCTGCTGCGCACCCTGGAGGACTCGCAGAGCCTGACGAAGCACGCGGGCAACGCGGCCTCCGCGAAGGACATCACCGGCATCTGGGCGTCCTGACGTGTACGTCGCGGACAGCCGCGCGAGCACGCCGTCCGCGCAAGGCGCCGTCCGGCAGGCCCCTGCCGGACGGCGCCGCCACGCGGTCGCGCCCACCGTCCTCGCGCTCGGCACGGTCAGCCTGGTCACCGACGTCTCCTCGGAGATGGTCACGGCCGTACTGCCGCTGTACCTGGTGGCCGGGCTCGGCCTGTCACCGCTGGGCTTCGGGCTGCTCGACGGCATCTACAACGGTTTCTCCGCGCTCGTCCGGCTCGCCGGAGGCCACCTCGCCGACCGCGGCGGCGGCCGGCACAAGTGGGTGGCCGGGCTCGGCTACGGCGTCTCGGCGCTGTGCAAGCCGCTGCTGCTGCTCGCGCACACCCTGACCCCGATCGGTCTGATCCTGGCCGCCGACCGCACCGGCAAGGGCCTGCGCACCGCCCCGCGCGACGCCCTGATCTCGCTCTCCAGTACGTCCGAGACGCGCGGCCGGGCCTTCGGCGTACACCGCGCGATGGACACGGCGGGCGCCCTGCTCGGCCCGCTCCTCGCGTTCCTGATCCTGCGGGCCACGGTCGACGGCTACGACGCCGTGTTCACGGTGAGTTTCTGCGTGGCCGTGACCGGGGTGCTGGTCCTGGTCCTGTTCGTACCGTCGGGCACCACGGGCCGCCCGGCCGCACCGGACGCCACGGACCCACCACACCGGGCACCGGCCGGCGGTGAGCCGCGGCCCACGCTGCGCGCCGCCCTCGGCCTGCTGCGCCGCCGCGCGCTGCGCCGGATCACGGTCTGCGCCCTGCTGCTGGGCCTGGCCACGGTCAGCGACTCCTTCGTCTACCTGCTGCTGCAACGCCGCCTCGGCGTCCCCGACCGCTGGTTCGCGCTGCTGCCGCTCGGCACGGCCGCCGCCTTCCTGGTGCTCGCGGTGCCGCTGGGCCGGCTGGCCGACCGGGTGGGCCGCTGGCGGATCTTCCTGGCCGGACACGGAGCCCTGCTGCTGGCGTACGGCCTGCTGCTCACCTCCTGGCACGGCACCGCCCTGCCGTACGCGGTCCTCGCGCTGCACGGCGGCTTCTACGCGGCCACCGACGGCGTGCTGATGGCGGCGGCCTCGGACGGTGTGCCCGAGGCGCTGCGCTCGTCCGGGCTGGCCGTCGTGCAGACCGGGCAGGCCATGGCCCGGTTCGCCTGCTCGCTGCTGTTCGGCGCCGCATGGACGGTCTGGGGCGACCGCACCGCGCTGGCGGCGGCCACCGTGGCGCTCGCGCTCTGCGCCGCCGTCTCGTACTCCCTCCGCCCGACGACCCTGGAGCCCGTCTCATGACCCTGCGGTCCCGGCTGCTTGTCCTGGTGGCGGCCGTCGTCGCCTTGACGGCGGTCGCGCTGGCGGCCGTCCTGCACGCGTCGGCGCGGGCCGAGCGCCCCGACCACACCCAGGCGGGCGGCCCACCGGTCGCGCCGGGCCGGGTCACGCTCACGGACCCCGGCCGGCTGGTGTTCCGCAACATGGCCTGGGGTCCGCACCGCGACGAGCTGACCGCGGTCCCGGCGGCGGACCCGGCCGGACCGCGCACCGCCTCCGGCGTCACGTGCCTGCGCTTCCACGCCGCCGCGGGCACCGGTGTGTGCCTCCGGGCGGAGCACGGCCCGGTCTCCGACAGCTACCGCGCCCTGATCCTGGACGCCCGGCTGCGCACCACGGCCCGCTACGACGTGCCCGGCATCCCCTCCCGGGCCCGGGTCTCGCCCAGTGGCCGCCTCGCCGCCTGGACGGCGTTCGTGGGCGGCGACTCGTACGCGGGCACGGACTTCTCCACCCGTACCGCCGTCGTGGACACCCGCACCGGCCGGCTGATCCCCTCGCTTGAGCGGTTCCGCATCGTCCACGACGGCCGCGTGTACACCTCGCCGGACGTCAACTTCTGGGGGGTGACGTTCGCCGCGGACGACCGCACCTTCTACGCGACCCTGGCGACGAAGGGGACCACATATCTGGTCCGCGGCGATCTGAGGGCCGAGACGGTGACGACGCTGCACCAGAACGTGGAGTGCCCCTCCCTGTCGCCCGACGGCACCCGTGTCGCCTACAAGAAGCGCGTGGCGGGCCTGCCCGCGGACGCCCCCTGGCGGCTGTACGTCCTCGATCTGCGCACCCTGCGCGAGACCCCGCTCGCGGAGCGGCGCAGCGTGGACGACCAGGTGGTGTGGCGGGACGCGCACACCCTCGTGTACGCGCTGCCCGGCGACTACGGGGCCGACCTGTACCAGGTCCGGGCCGACGGCACGGGTGCCTCCCGGCGGGTCAGCCCTGCAGCGGTGTCCCCGGCATACCTCCCCTGACCACTCCGCGGGGGCCGCGATACGCCGTCGATCAACTGCGGCTCCGTCGTGGCTGGTCGCGCCCGCGCGGCGGAGCCGCACATGGACACAGCCCCGCGCCCCTACGGGCGCCACGCAGGAACGCGTCACGGCTGTGGAGCGGCTGCGGGTCCATCGTGGCTGGTCGCGCAGTTCCCCGCGCCCCCACGGGGGCGCCACGCAGGAACGCGTCATGGCTGTGGAGCGGCTGCGGGTCCGTCGTGGCTGATCGCGCCCGCGCGGCGGAGCCGCACATTGATACAGCCCCGCGCCCCTTCGGGGCGCGGTCTGCTTTGTTAGTTGGCTGCTTCGTACTGGGTCGTTTCTCGGAAGTGACGCAGGGCCTCTGGGGTGCCGTCGTCCAGGGCTGCGTTGGCGGCGGCGCGGAGTGCGGGGCTGATGGTCGGGTCCGCCAGCAGGCGGGCCGTGTAGACGGCGTCGTCCTCGGCCTGGGCGAGCCGGTAGCCGGTTTCCAGCCAGGCGCGCATCTCGTCCGGGGTGCCGTCGTCAAGGAGTTCGTTGGCCTCACGGATGACCCGCTTGTCGCCGTTCTGCGTCGCCAGGAACAGGATGTGGGCGATGGCGACCCGGTCGTCGTCGGGCTGGTCGAGCCGGGAGCCGGTCGCTTCGACGGTGGCGGTCGGGGCCGGTGAGCCGGTGGCGAAGGCCGGGGCGGTGAACAGCAGGGCCGGGGTCAGGGCGGTGGCCGCGACGAGCAGAACGGCACGCGTCGGTCTCATGGTGTGCGCCTCCGTGATCGAACGGTCGGTGAGCCGATCCTCATCCGTGCCGTCCGTGAAGATCAAGGCCAAGTCAAGCCACACGACCTCGGTCACATGTCGTCGGGTTTGCTGCCGGGCCGCAAGATTCACAAGTGCACGAAAGTGCAGCCAGTGCCCGTGGTCCCCGGTCTTCCGCACCTACGCGGCCCGCCCGCCGGTGATGCACTGTGTAGGCCGCAGCTCACGACTGCACCCCCCTCACCCTCTGCTACCTGCTTCTTCGCCATGGGACCGGTCCGGAAAGGGACAACGATTCATATGGGAACGTCTGTTTCGTCTTTACGCGTCGACGTCGGCCTGCTCGAACTGGCCGCTGCGGAGGCGTTTCGCTATCTCGAAGGCCTGCCGGAACGCCCGGTCTCGATCCGTGCCACCGACGCCGAACTCCGTAAGCTGCTGGGCGGGCCGCTGCCGCAACGGCCGAGCGACGGCAAGCTCGTCCTCGGCGACCTCGTCGCCGGTGTCGATGCCGGTCTGGTGCCCTCCGGCAACGGCCGTTACTTCGGTTACGTCGTCGGCGGCACGCTGCCCGTGGCGATGGCCGCGGACTGGCTGACGGCCGCGTGGGACCAGAACTGCATCGTGCACGACGGCTCCCCGGCCACTGCCGTGGTCGAGGAGATCTGCGGCGAGTGGCTGGTGGACCTGTGCCAGTTGCGGCCCGGCACCTCCGTCGCGTTCACCCCCGCGTGCACCCACGCCGACCTGCTCGGCCTGACCGTCGCGCGGCACTCCGTGCTGGCCCGGGCCGGCTGGGACGTCGCCGAACGCGGCCTCGCCGGGGCTCCCCCGGTCACCGTCCTGATCAACGAGTCCATCCACGCCGCCGTGGTCCGCCCCCTGCAACTGCTGGGCCTGGGCGGCAGCATCCGTACGCTGCCGGTGGACAGTGAGGGGCGGATCCGTGAGGACGCCCTGGACGAGGCCATCGCGGCGGCCGCCGGCGGGCCACTGATCGTCTGCGGCCATATCGGCGAAATCAACACCGGCGGCGCGGACCGGCTGCGTGTCCTTGCCGACAAGACACATGCCGCCGGCGGCTGGCTGCACCTGGACGCCGCCTTCGGCATGTGGGCTGCGGCCTCACCCAGGCTGCGGCACACCCTCGCCGACGGCATCGAGCTGGCCGACTCCATCGGCACCGACGCCCACAAGGCCCTCAACGTCCCGTACGACTGCGGCATCGCCTTCATCGCCGACAAGCAGGCCCACCAGGCCGCCTTCCCGCTCTCCGCCGACTACCTCCACCTCGACCCCAGCCAGCGCCACCCCGTGCAATGGGGCATCGAAGTCTCCCGTCGCGCCCGGGTCTTCCCCCTCTGGGCGGCCTTGCGCACCCTGGGCAAGGACGGCGTCGGCGAGCTCATCGACCGGCTCTGCGGCCACGCCCGCCGCTTCGCCGACCTGCTCGCTCAGGAGCCGGGCATCAAGATCGTCAACGATGTCGCCTACAACCAGGTCCTGGCCGTCTTCGAGCACCCGCACGAGCACCCCGACACCCACACCCGCCAGGTCGCCGCGGTGCTCCAGCAGCAGGGCGAAGCCTGGGCCGCGGTGAGCCGCTGGCAGGACCGGGTCGTGCTGCGGATCTCCGTGGCCAACTGGGCCACCACCGAAGAAGACGTCCAACGCGCCGCCGCCGCGCTGACAGCGGCCCACCGCGAGCTCCTGCCGTAAGAAGGGACCACAGGCATGACCCAGCACACGCAGGAAGTCGGCACGGCCGACATCAGCAGCGCCGCGCGGACCCTCGCCGAAGGCTTCGCAGACGATCCGCTGCTGCAGTGGATCTTCCCCGACCCGGCCACCCATCTCGACTACAGCGTCCGCTACTTCACCCATCAGGCCACCGCCGCGGCCAAGCACGGGCAACTGCTCGCCGACCTCGACCACGTGGGCGCGGCCGCCTGGCTCCCCTCGGATCAGTGGCAACGGCTGGAGGCCGATGCCGCGCACGAAGCCGCGCTGCGCGCGGCCTGTGGGCCGCATGCGGCGCGGGCCGTCACCTATGACCACGCCACGGCCCACCGGCACCCCGTCGACCAGCCGCACTGGTACCTCGGCTACATCGGCGTCCAACCCGCACACCGCTCGCACGGCGTCGGCAGCGCGCTGCTCCGCCACGTCCTGGACACATGCGACAGGGAAGGGCTGGGCGCCTACCTCGAAGCCAGCAGCCGGCGCAGCGCGCGACTCTACGGGCGGCACGGCTTCGAGCTGATGGGGCCCGGGATCCAGTTGCCCGATGGCGGCCCCGAGATGCTGCCCATGTGGCGCAACCCCGCCCCACGCCAGTAAGGAAACCCCAAGGCACCGCAAAGGCAGGCCGCCCCGAAGGGAAGGCGCCGCGCCCCCGCACCCTGTGTATGGGTGCGGGGCGCCGCGGACCGGCGATTCACCCGTTCGGCGGGTTGGGCTCGCCGGTTCGCGCGAAGGGGTTGTCTCATGGTTGGTGACCCACAACCGCATGCGTGCGAGGTGGCCGATGGACGACATACGCGCCGAACGACGGGCGGGCGGCCGGCCGCGGCTGGTCGAGCGGTGGCGGGAGGCCGCGGAACGGAATCTCACCCCGACCAAACGGTCGCTCATCGTCACGTGGGCGTCCTTCGGTACGACATGGGGCACGGTGCGGCTGATCACGCACGGCATCCGGGGCGGCTGGCTGCCCTGGGGCAACATCTCCGCCGGCGGCGAGCACCTGCACCACTACAACCTCGGCATCGCCACGCTGGCCGGCATCGGGCTGATCGCCGTACGCGGTGACGAACGGGCCGTCGGTCACCCCGCGGTCGCCGCCGCCTACGGCGCCGGCACCGCCCTGATCACCGACGAGTTCGCCTTGCTGCTCGACCTTCAGGACGTCTACTGGGCCAAGCAAGGGCGCCTCAGCGTCGATGTCTCCCTCGGCGTCCTCGCCGCGCTCGGCACCTACCTCACCGCCAAACCGTTCTGGGACGAGATCGCCAAGGTGACCCGCCACCACATCGCCTCCGCCGCGAAGCGCACCCTGCCCGGCGCATCAGCGGGAAAGCCGCTCTGACCTGCGCTAAAGCACCGGGAGGTTCTTGCGGAGTTCGAAGGCCGTGACCTCCGAGCGGTACTCGTGCCACTCGGCACGCTTGTTGCGCAGGAAGAAGTCGAAGACGTGTTCGCCGAGGGTTTCGGCGACCAGGTCGCTGCGCTCCATCAGGGTCAGGGCCTCGCCGAGGTTCTGCGGCAGCGGCTCGATGCCCATGGCCCGGCGCTCCGCGTCGGACAGGGCCCAGACGTCGTCCTCGGCGCCGGGCGGCAGCTCGTAGCCCTCCTCGATGCCCTTGAGGCCGGCGGCGAGCAGGACGGCGTAGGACAGGTAGGGGTTCGCGCCCGAGTCGAGGGAGCGGACCTCCACACGCGCGGAGCCCGTCTTGCCCGGCTTGTACATCGGCACCCGGACCAGGGCGGAGCGGTTGTTGTGGCCCCAGCAGATGTACGAGGGCGCCTCGCCGCCGGCGCCCGCGGTGCGCTCGGAGCCGCCCCAGATGCGCTTGTAGGAGTTGACCCACTGGTTGGTGACGGCCGAGATCTCCGCCGCGTGCCGGAGCAGTCCGGCGATGAAGGAGCGGCCGACCTTGGAGAGCTGGTACTCGGCGCCGGACTCGTAGAACGCGTTCCGGTCGCCCTCGAACAGCGAGAGGTGGGTGTGCATGCCGGAGCCGGGGTGCTCGCTGAACGGCTTCGGCATGAAGGTCGCCTGCACCCCCTGTTCCAGCGCGACCTGCTTCATGACCAGCCGGAACGTCATGACGTTGTCGGCCGTGGAGAGCGCGTCGGCGTAGCGCAGGTCGATCTCCTGCTGGCCGGGGGCGCCCTCGTGGTGGGAGAACTCGACGGAGATGCCCATCGACTCCAGCATGGTGATCGCCTGGCGGCGGAAGTCCATGCCGATGTTGGTCGGGGTGTGGTCGAAGTAGCCGGAGTTGTCGGCGGGGGTGGGGCGGGAGCCGTCGAGCGGGCGGTCCTTCAGCAGGAAGAACTCGATCTCCGGGTGGGTGTAGAAGGTGAAGCCCAGGTCGGAGGTGCGGGCCAGGGCGCGCTTGAGCACATAGCGGGGGTCGGCGAAGGACGGGGAGCCGTCCGGCATGAGGATGTCGCAGAACATGCGGGCCGTGCCGGGGGTCTCGGCGCGCCAGGGCAGGACCTGGAAGGTGGCCGGATCGGGCTTGGCGATCATGTCGGACTCGTAGACCCGGGCGAAGCCCTCGATGGCGGAGCCGTCGAAGCCGATGCCCTCGTCGAAGGCCTGTTCCAGCTCCGCGGGGGCCACGGCGACGGACTTGAGGAAGCCCAGCACGTCCGTGAACCACAGGCGTACGAACCGGATGTCGCGCTCCTCCAAGGTCCGGAGCACGAACTCCTGCTGCTTGTCCATCTTCCGCTTCCCCATCCTTGCTGGTCAGGCCGCCTTTCCCCGGTGCCACCGGAGGCGGTCGGGCACCTGAGCATCCCACCACAACACCATTTCATGCGCGTTGCGGACCTTGATCGCCCGGCCGACCTCGCACGGAACGCGCAGGGTCCGGCAGGTGTACTGCTCTGCCGCCCATCTTGCCTGCCCGGACCGCCATCCGTAATGGCCGATCCCGATCGTTCCCGCCCGTTTTGATGCGCGTCGCCGAGGCGGCACGTCCCCGCGCTTCACTTCACTCCCGTCACCCCGATTCCTGCGCCCTCCCTACGAAACGCGGTCCCCCGCCCATTACGATCAGCGAGCGCCACCCCGTACCACGCCCCCGCACCACGCCTCCGGCCCTTTCGCCTCATTCCCCCCAGAAGGACACGCCTCATGGCTTCCGCGAAGAACAACAGCAGCGCGGCACGCAAGGCCCGCATAGCGGAGATGCAGCGGGCCGAGCGGGCCCGCGAGCGCCGCAACCGGCTGCTCACCATCGCCGCGAGCGTGGTGGTCGTCGCCGGTCTGGTCGTCGGCGGTGTCGTCCTCGTGAACACGCGGTCCGATTCCACGGACAGCGCGTCGGACGACTCCAAGGGCGCCGGCGACTCGGGGCGCTTCGTGACGGGCGAGGACGGCGTGCGCACCTGGAAGGGCGACCTGGCACGCAACCACGTCCAGACGAGTGTGTCGTACCCGATGCAGCCGCCGGTGGGCGGCAACCACAACCCGGTGTGGCTGAACTGCAACGGCGACGTCTACACCTCGGCGGTGAAGAACGAGAACGCGGTGCACTCGCTGGAGCACGGCGCGGTCTGGGTGACGTACACCGCGGCGGCGAAGAAGGCGGACGTGGACGCGCTCGCGGCCAAGGTGAAGCAGACCCCGTACTCGCTGATGAGCCCGTACGAGGACCAGGCGGCCCCGCTGATGCTGTCGGCCTGGGGCCACCAGGTGACCGTGAAGAGCGCGGACGACCCGGCGGTGAACACGTTCTTCTCGACGTATGTGCAGGGCAAGCAGACGCCCGAACCGGGTGCCTCGTGCACCGGCGGGACGATGAAGTGAGGGCGGCGCGGTGAAGCGGCACATCGGCTGGGTCGCCGGGACCGCGGCCGCCGCGCTGGTCGCGGCCGGCGCGATCACCTACGCGGTCGCCGAGGACGGGGGCTCCGGCGCGGCGGCGCCGGGCGCCGAGTCGGCGGACGCCGGGTTCGCCCGGGACATGGCGGTCCACCATCAGCAGGCCGTCGAGATGTCGTACATCGTGCGCGACCGCACGGACGACGAGGAGGTCAGGCGGCTCGCCTACGACATCGCGCAGACGCAGGCCAACCAGCGGGGCATGCTGCTCGGCTGGCTGGACCTGTGGGGGCTGCCGAAGGTGTCGGCCGAGCCGCCGATGACCTGGATGGGCATGGGCGGCATGCCCGCGGGCAAGGACGGCGCGCTGATGCCGGGCATGGCGACCAACGCCGAGCTGAAGAAGCTGGGCACGCTGTCGGGCGAGCGCGCGGAGGTCTTCTACCTCCAGCTGATGACGGCCCATCACCAGGGCGGTGTGCACATGGCCGAGGGGTGCGTCGCGCGGTGCACGGTCGGGGTGGAGAAGCGGCTCGCGCAGGGCATGGTCGAGGCGCAGCAGTCCGAGATCGCGCTGATGGCCGACATGCTCAAGAAGCGGGGAGCGGCGCCCCGTTCCTGACCTCCGGGCGGGCAAATACCCCAATTCGCCCCGGCTGAAGGTTCCTTGAGCTTCTCTTGACCCCCGCGTTCCCCTGGCATGAACGGTTCATCCGTAAGAGTGACCCCCATCGTGTGATCCACTCGCGGGCCCCTGACCGCCGCGGGCCCCGGTGCGATCGGCGACGACCGCGACCACTACGTGGATGCGAACCGCATCGCAGGGGGTTCTATGAGATCCAACCGCGCCACGGCGCGCGCCGGTGTGAGCATGGCGGCGACACTGCCGATGCTCGCCGGCGCACTGGTGCTCGGCATACCCGCGGCGCACGCCGCGGACGGCCCGGGCCGGGACACGCTCGCGGGTACCAGACCCGCGTGGGCCACGGCCGAGGCGGACCGGGGCGCCACCCCGGACGGCGCCCGGGTCACGGCCCGGGTGTATCTGGCCGGCCGGGACGCGTCCGGCCTCGCGGCGTACGCGAGGGCGGTCTCCGACCCGTCCTCGCCGCTGTACGGCAGGTATCTGAGCGCCGCGCAGGCGCAGGCGCGCTTCGGCGCGACCAGGGCCCAGGTGAAGGCCGTGACGTCCTGGCTGTCCTCGGCCGGCCTGAAGGTCACCGGGGTCACCCGGCGCTACATCGCCGTCTCCGGTGACGCGGCGGCCGCCGAGCGGGCCTTCGGCACCCGGCTGCACGACTTCGCCAAGGGCTCGAAGACCTACCGGGCGCCCGCCCGCACCGCCTCCGTGCCACGCGGCCTCGGCGGCGCCGTGCTGACCGTGACGGGCCTGGACAACGCGCCGCACAAGGCCCACCACCAAGACCAACTGCCGCCGCCGGACGCCGTGTTCAAGAACGCCGGGCCGTTCTCCTCGTACTACGGCTCGAACACCGCGACGACCCTGCCGAGCGCGTACGGCCAGAAGATCCCGTACGCCGTCAAGGGCTACACCGGCAAGCAACTGCGGGCCGCCTACGGCGCCGGCCGGTACACCGGCAAGGGCGTCCGCGTCGCCATCACCGACGCCTACGCCTCGCCGACCATCGCCTCCGACGCCGCCGCCTACGCGCGCAAGAACGGCGACCCGGCCTGGAAGTCCGGCGGGCTGCGCCAGGTGCTGCCCAAGAACTACACGAAGACCGAGGAGTGCGGGGCGGCCGGCTGGTACGGCGAGGAGACCCTGGACGTGGAGGCCGTGCACGCGGTCGCGCCGGACGCCTCCGTCACCTACGTGGGCGCCTCGTCCTGCTACGACGACGATCTGCTCGACTCGCTCGGCAAGATCGTCGACAGCCATCTGGCCGACATCGTCTCCAACTCCTGGGGCGACATCGAGGCCAACGAGACGCCGGACGTGCAGGCCGCCTACGACCAGGTCTTCCAGCTCGGCGCGGTCCAGGGCATCGGCTTCTACTTCTCCTCCGGCGACAACGGCGACGAGGTCGCGAACACCGGCACCAAGCAGGTCGACACCCCCGCCAACTCGGCGTGGGTGACCGCGGTCGGCGGCACCTCGCTGGCCGTCGGCAAGGGCGAGACGTATCTGTGGGAGACCGGCTGGGGCACCGAGAAGGCGAACCTGTCCGCGGACGGCGGCAGCTGGACCGACTTCCCCGGCGCGTTCACCTCCGGCGCGGGCGGCGGCACCAGCCGGACCGTGCCCGAGCCGTTCTACCAGCGGGGTGTCGTCCCGCACTCGCTCGCCAGGGCGAACAGCGCGGCCGGCAACCGGGTCGTCCCCGACATCGCGGCGGTCGCCGACCCGAACACCGGCTTCCTCGTCGGCCAGACCCAGACCTTCCCGGACGGGTCCGCGCGCTACAGCGAGTACCGCATCGGCGGCACCTCGCTGGCCGCGCCGGTGATCGCGGCCGTGCAGGCGCTCGCCCAGGAGGCGCGCGGCGGCAAGGCCATCGGCTTCGCCAACCCGGTGATCTACGCCAAGTACGGCTCCAAGGCGTACCACGACGTCACGGACGACCCGACGGGCTCCGGCCTCGCGGTCGCCCGCGTCGACTTCGCCAACGGCTACGACGCCGCCGACGGCCTGCTCACTTCGGTCCGCAGCCTCGGCAAGGACAGCTCGCTCAAGGCCGTGAAGGGCTACGACGACGTGACCGGCGTGGGCACGCCCGCCGGCGGCTACGTCCAGTCGTACCGCCGTCGCTGATCCCGCGGCGCGGGACGGGGGTGGCGTGGGGTGCACCACACTCCGCGCCACCCCCATCGCGTCGCAGTGACGATTACACTGGGCGCGTGCCTCAACTTCGTCTCGCCCTCAACCAGATCGACTCGCGCGTCGGCGACCTCGCCGGAAACACCGAGACGATCCTCCGCTGGACCCGGCACTCCGCCGAGCGGGGAGCGCATCTCGTCGCGTTCCCGGAGATGGCGCTGACCGGGTATCCCGTCGAGGACCTGGCCCTCAGATCGTCCTTCGTGGAGGCGTCCCGCGCCGCGCTGCGCTCGCTCGCCGCCCGGCTCGCCGAGGAGGGCTTCGGGGAGCTGCCGGTGATCGTCGGCTATCTGGACCGCAGCGAGACCGCCCAGCCGCGGTACGGCCAGCCGGCCGGCGCCCCGCAGAACGCGGCGGCGGTGCTGCACCGCGGCACGATCGCCCTGGCCTTCGCCAAGCACCACCTGCCGAACTACGGCGTCTTCGACGAGTTCCGCTACTTCGTGCCCGGCGACACCATGCCGGTGGTGCGGGTGCACGGCGTCGACATCGCCCTGGCCATCTGCGAGGACCTGTGGCAGGACGGCGGCCGGGTGCCCGCCGCGCGCTCGGCGGGCGCGGGCCTGCTGCTGTCCGTCAACGCCTCCCCGTACGAGCGCAACAAGGACGACACCCGGCTCGACCTGGTGCGCAAGCGCGCCCAGGAGGCGGGCTGCACGACCGCCTACCTCGCCATGATGGGCGGCCAGGACGAGCTGGTCTTCGACGGCGACTCGATCGTCGTCGACGCCGACGGCGAGGTGATCGCGCGGGCGCCGCAGTTCGCCGAGGACTGTGTGGTGCTGGACCTGGACCTGCCCGCGGCCTCGGCGCAGCCGCCCACCGGAGTGGTGGACGACGGGCTGCGCATCGACCGGGTGATCCTCTCCGAGGACCCGCTGCCCGCCTACCCGCCGGAGCTGACCGGCGGCTACGCGGACCGGCTCGACGACGACGAGGAGGTCTACTCGGCGCTGGTGACCGGCCTGCGCGCCTATGTGCGCAAGAACGGCTTCCGGTCCGTGCTGATCGGGCTGTCCGGCGGCATCGACTCGGCGCTGGTCGCGGCGATCGCCTGCGACGCGGTGGGCGCGGAGCATGTGTACGGCGTGTCCATGCCGTCGAAGTACTCCTCGGAGCACTCCAAGGACGACGCGGCCGAGCTGGCCCGGCGCACCGGCCTCAACTTCCGGACCGTCCCGATCGCCCCCATGTTCGACGCGTACATGGCGTCGACGGAGCTGACCGGGCTGGCCGAGGAGAACCTCCAGTCGCGGCTGCGCGGCACGCTGCTGATGGCGATCTCCAACCAGGAGGGTCACATCGTCCTCGCCCCCGGCAACAAGTCGGAGCTGGCGGTGGGCTATTCGACGCTGTACGGCGACTCGGTGGGCGCGTACGGGCCCATCAAGGACGTGTACAAGACGTCGGTCTTCCGGCTGGCCGAGTGGCGCAACCGTGCGGCGGCCGAGCGCGGCCTGACCCCGCCGATCCCGGAGAACTCCCTCACCAAGCCGCCGAGCGCCGAGCTGCGCCCCGGCCAGGTCGACACCGACTCGCTGCCGGACTACCCGGTCCTGGACGCGATCCTCGACCTGTACGTCGACCACGACAAGGGCGCGGACACGATCGTCGCCGCCGGTTTCGACCCGGCCCTGGTCACCAGGACGCTGCGGATGGTGGACACGGCGGAGTACAAGCGCCGCCAGTACCCTCCGGGCACAAAGATCTCCCCAAAGGGCTTCGGCAAGGACCGCCGCCTCCCCATCACCAACGCCTGGCGAGAGTAGCGCTGCGCCGGCCAAGCAGCTGGAACGGTTGCGCCGGAGTTTCGCCCCGTCCTTCGGATGCGGCGACGTTGTGGTCGGGTGCGCAGTTCCCCGCCCCCGAAAGGGGCGCGGGGAACTGCGCGCTCAACCACAACGAACCCGCAGCCAACCCACGACCACTGGCGCCCCGAAAGGGGCGCGAGGAACTGCGCGACCAGCCACAACGCACCCGCAGCCACCCACCGCCGCCCAACCACAACGCACCCACTACCGCCCCCGCGCCGCAGGCACACGCGGGGAACTGCGCGACCAGCCACAACGCACCCGCAGCCAACCCACAACCGGCACCACCCCAAAGGGGCGCGAGGAACTGCGCGACCAGCCACGACGCGCCCGCAGCCACCCACCGCCGCCCAGCCACAACACCCCCGCTGCAACACCCCCGCTGCAACCCCCCGCGCCGAAAAGGGAACCCCACGGCCGAATCAGGACCGTACCGTCTCCTGGTGCTCAGGCACATGCGCCACAACCAGCCGCTGCCGACCCGCCGGCACGGCACGACGGTCCACCGCGTAAGCCACCCCCGCCACCCCAAGCCCCAGCACCGCAAGCACCGCCCCGGCCACCGCAGGTGACGTCACGCCGAACCCCGCGGCCAGGGCGAGGCCACCGACCCACGCTCCCCCGGCGTTCGCCAGATTGAAGGCGGCCTGGTTGGCGGAGGACGCCAGGGAGGGCGCTGACGCGGCCTTCTCCATGACCATGAGCTGCAGCGGCGAGCCCGTGACGAACGCGGCCGTGCCGAGCAGGGTCACCGCGAGCGCCGCGCTCCACTCGGCCCGCATCAGCACCGGGAACAGGGCCAGGACCAGCGCCAGCGAGGCGAGTCCGCCGAACAGGGTGCCGCGCGTGGCGTGGTCGGCCAGCCGGCCGCCGAGCAGGTTGCCCACCGTCGCGCCCACGCCGAACAGGGCGAGCAGCAGCGTCACCCCGGACTCGGCGAACCCGGCGGAGTCCGTGAGCATCGGCGTGACGTAGCTGTAGGCGGCGAACAGCGCGCCGAAGCCCGCCACGGTCGTACCGAGGGCCAGCCACACCGGCACCGAGCGCAGGGCGGCCAGTTCGCCGCGCAGCCCGGTGGCGGGGCCGTGGGTGTGGTCGCGCGGGATCAGCAGGGCGAGGGAGGCGATCGCCGCGAGACCGATCACGCTCACCCCGAGGAAGGTGGCCCGCCAGCCGAAGTGCTGGCCGGCCAGGGTCGCCGCGGGGACGCCCGCGACGTTGGCGACGGTCAGGCCGAGGAACATCAGGGAGACCGAGCGGGCCCGGCGCTCGGGGGCGGCCATGGTCGTCGCGACGACGGCGCCGACGCCGAAGAACGCGCCGTGCGGCAGGCCGCTGAGGAACCGGGCGGCCAGCAGGGATTCATGGCCGGGGGCGAGGGCGGACAGCGCGTTGCCCACCACGAACAGGACCATGAGGCCGATGAGGACGGTGCGGCGGGACATCCGCGCGGTGACCGCGGCGAGCAGCGGCGCGCCGATGACGACGCCCAGCGCGTACGCGGAGACCAGATGCCCGGCGGTCGGCAGGGAGACGTGCAGATCGTCCGCGACGTCGGGCAGCAGGCCCATCATCACGAACTCGGTGGTGCCGATGCCGAAGGCGCCCACGGCGAGGGCGAGCAGGGCCAGGGGCATGAAGGAGCCTGTGCCTTTCGGAGAAGGGGACGGAGCAGCTTATGTTCAGCCTCGGAACAAAGCATCTCAGGCTCAGTATTCCTGCGGGTTACGCAGACGTGTCCACCTTCACACGGGCCGCCACCGGAAGGTGGTCGCTGCCCGTCCTCGGCAGCGTCCACGAACTCTCCGGCTCGACCCCCTTCACCATGATCTGGTCGATCCGGGCCATCGGGAACGACGCCGGCCAGCTGAACCCGAACCCGCTGCCCGCCGCGCCCTGCGTGGAGCGCATCTGGGAGGTGACGGCGTTGAGCGAGCGGTCGTTCATCGTGCCGTTCAGGTCGCCGAGGAGCACGACCCGTTGCAGCGTCTCGTCGGCGATCGCCTCGCCCAGCGCGTCGGCGCTCTTGTCGCGCTGGCGTGCGGTGAACCCGGACGCCACCTTCACCCGTACCGAGGGCAGATGGGCGACGTACACCGCGACCCGGCCGTCGGGCGCGGCGACCGTGGCCCGCATGGCGCGCTGCCAGCCCAGCCGGATGTCGACGGAGCGGACCGCGGTCATCGGGTACTTGCTCCACAGCCCGACGGTGCCGACGACCGCGTGGTGCTTGTACGTCGACGCCAACGCCTTCTCGTACACCGGGACGGCCGACGCCTTCAGTTCCTCGAGCGCCAGCACGTCGGCGCCGGAGGCGGCCACCTCGCGGGCGGTGCCGGACGGGTCCGGGTTGTCGGCGTTGACGTTGTGCGTCGCGACCACCAGGTCGCCCCCGCCGGCCGTGCGGTCGGTGAGCAGTCCGCCGAAGAGGTTCAGCCACACCACGGACGGCAGCACCACCAGGATCAGCGCGGTCGCGGACCGGCGGACGGCGCCGAGGACCAGCAGGACCGGAATGAGCAGGCCCAGCCAGGGCAGGAAGGTCTCGGTGAGACTGCCGAGGTTGCCCACGGTGTTGGGGATGTGCGAGTGCAGCAGCATCACCAGGGCGAGGAGCAGGGCGAGCGCGGCGAGCACGATGCCGCGGCGCCAGATGCCCGGGTCGCGCCAGACGTCGCGCAGGCGGAGCGCCAGGCGCCGGAACCGGGAGCCCCGCGGCCCGGGTCCCGGGCCGCCGTCGTCCGTCTCCGTGATGTACGCCTGCTGCGCCATACCGTCGCCTCACAACCTGCCGTGCACACCGTCGTCCCCCTGGGTCACGACCCTAGGGGATGATCGGCTCCCTGCCCGCCGTCCCATGACGGCCGTACGGAAGTCGAGGACGAACAGGCGGGTGCGCGGAGTTCCTGAGACGGAGGGGGTGGGGTGGACTGTGACGAAACGCGCACATTCGGGCTATGCGCCAGGCGTGCTGACGGGCCGTAGCCCGGCCAGCGCGGTGTCGACGATCTGTTCCGCGAGACCGTCGGGGAGTTCCATGTCGGGGCGCATCACGGAGCGTACGAGCATGGGGCCGACGAACATGTCGTTGGCCAGTTCGAGGTCGACGTCCGGCCGGAGTTCGCCGTTGCGCTGCCCGCGGCGCAGGATCTCCAGGCCCTGCCTGCGCCGGGGCGCTATCACGCTGGTGTGGTAGGCGGCCCAGATCTTGGGGCTGCTCTTCATCTGCACGTGCACGTTGTGCAGGATGGCCGAGGTGCGGCTGGCCAGGCCGCGCAGGCGCAGTGCTTCGAGCAGCACGACCAGGTCGTCGCGCATGGAGGTGCCGGGGAGTTCGGGGTCGGGGGGCTCGGCGGCGCGCATCACGTCGACGAACAGTTCCTCCTTGCCGCTCCAGCGGCGGTAGATGGTGGCCTTGCCGACGCCGGCCGTGCGGGCGATCCGCTCGATGGACAGCTCGGCGAGGGGCACGCCCTCCTCCAGGAGCTTCATCACGCCTTCCAGGATGGCGCGTTCCACGGCTTCGCTGCGCGGACGGCCCCGGACGGGACCGTACGGCTGCGGGCGACTGTCGGCAAGGCTCACGTCACTCCGTCCTTTCGCGGTGCTGCGGGAATTGTCCCGCAGGGCCCTCCTTCCCCCGTACTGACTCTCCGGACGCGTGCGCGGACCGCTCAGTCCGCGGCGGCGACCAGTTCCGTTTCCCGTTCGCCCTCCTGGGCGGCCGGCGGCCGGCCCGGCAGGAACAGCGCCACCACCAGCGCGCCGAGCAGCGCGACACCGGTCCCGCACAGCGCGGTCACATGCATGGCGTGCAGGAACGCGTCGTTGGCCGGGTCGACCAGTGCCTTGCCCTGCGGGCCGAGCTTGGCGGCGACGCCGAGGGTGGCTTCGATGGACTCGGCCGCGGTGTCCCGCAGTCCGGCCGGCACCGCCCCGAGCTTGCCCTCGATGCCGTTGCGGTACGCGGCGGACAGGACCGAGCCCAGCACGGCGATGCCGAGAGCGCCGCCGACCTGGCGGAAGGTGTTGCTCAGCGCGGACGCGGAGCCGGCCTTCTCGCGCGGCAGGGCCTGCATGATGACCACGGAGGTCGGCGTCATGATGTGCGCCATGCCGGTGCCCATCAGGAAGAAGACCAGTTCCAGCAGCCAGATGGGGGTGTCCGCCTCGAAGGTGGCGAAGACGGCCAGGGTCGCGGCGATCAGCAGCAGTCCGGCCGTGGTGGTGGCCCGGTTGCCGAACCGGTCGACGACCAGCCGGGCGCGCGGCGCGAAGATCATCTGCGCGGCGGCAAGCGGCAGCATCAGCACCCCGGACTCCAGCGGCGAGTAGCCGCGCACGCTCTGGGTGTAGAAGACGCCGAAGAACGTCACGCCCATCAGCGCGAAGAAGACCAGCGCGATGGCGCTCATGGCGGCCGAGAAGACCTTGTTCTTGAAGTAGGTGACGTCGAGGGACGGATGGTCGCTGCGCTTCTCGAAGAGCACGAAGGCGACGAGCACGACGAGTCCGGCGGCGATGGTGGCGAGCACGGCCGGGTCGGTGAAGTCGGCGAGTTCGCCGCCCTTGATGATGCCGTAGACGAGCAGGACCAGGCCGACGACGGAGAGGACGACGCCGACGGGGTCGACGCGGCCGGGCCTGGGGTCGCGCGAGTCGGGCACGAGCCAGATCATCAGGGCCACCGCGAGGATCACGATCGGCACGTTGACGAGGAAGACGGAGCCCCACCAGAAGTGGTCGAGGAGCGCGCCGCCGGTGATCGGGCCGATGGCGATGGCGAGTCCGACGCCGCCCGCCCAGATGCCGATGGCCTTGGGCTGTTCCTCGCGCTCGAAGACGTTCATGAGCACGGCCAGGGTGGCGGGCATGACGAAGGCGGCACCGAGCGCCATGAGGGCGCGGTAGGCGATGAGTTGGCCCGGGGAGCCGGACTCGGCGGCCAGGGCCGAGCCGATGCCGAACACGACGAGCCCGCCGAGCAGGACCTTCTTGCGGCCGAGCCGGTCACCGACGAGGCCCGCGGTGAACAGCAGGCCGGCGAAGACGAGGGTGTAGGAGTTGATGGCCCACTCGATCTCGCTCTGGGTGGCACCGAGCCCGGTGGGCGCGGGCATGGAGATCGTCTTGACCGCGACGTTCAGGATCGAGTTGTCCAGCACCACGATCAGCAGGCTCAGCATGAGGACGCCGAGGATGGCCCAACGGCGCCGGTGCACCTCTTCGGGTATCCGGGAGGCGGCTGCAGCGGGAGTTGTCATGGCAACGAGCCTAGGACCATTCCGATACGGAACCGTCTCGTATCTTATTTCTTTGCTCAGACCTTACCGGGAGAGCCGGTCACCGGACGCCGGGCAGCCCGATGCCGAGCGGATCACACGGAGGTCCCCTGGCCGTCACTGGCACGAGGTGCCACCATGGAGGGGATCCGGAGACGCCGTCAGGGCGCTTCGAGATGACCTGAAGGAGCCGTTGCAATGACGCAGCTTTCGGCTGCCCAGACCAAGCCCTCCGACGGCAGCAAGGCGCTGTACGGGGGCAAGGGCACGCGCCGCATCACCGTCCGCGACATCGCCCTCGCCAAGGAGCGGGGCGAGAAGTGGCCCATGCTCACGGCCTACGACGCCATGACCGCGTCCGTCTTCGACGAGGCCGGCATCCCGGTGATGCTGGTCGGCGACTCGGCGGGCAACTGCCACCTCGGGTACGAGACGACCGTGCCCGTCACCCTCGACGAGATGACCATGCTGTCGGCCGCCGTCGTACGCGGCACCCAGCGCGCCCTGATCGTCGGCGACCTGCCCTTCGGCTCCTACCAGGAGGGCCCGGTGCAGGCGCTGCGCTCGGCGACCCGGCTGGTGAAGGAGGCCGGCGTCGGCGCCGTCAAGCTGGAGGGCGGCGAACGCTCGCACGAGCAGATCCGGCTGCTGGTGGACTCCGGCATCCCGGTCATGGCGCACATCGGTCTGACCCCGCAGTCCGTGCACTCCATGGGCTACCGGGTGCAGGGGCGCGGCGAGGAGGCGGCCCAGCAGTTGCTGCGCGACGCGAAGGCCGTGCAGGACGCGGGCGCGTTCGCGGTGGTGCTGGAGCTGGTGCCGGCGGAGCTGGCGGCCGAGGTGACCCGGGTGCTGCACATCCCGACCGTCGGGATCGGCGCGGGGCCCGAGACGGACGCGCAGGTGCTGGTGTGGACCGACATGCTGGGGCTGACCGGTGGGCGGGTCCCGAAGTTCGTGAAGAAGTACGCGGATCTGCGTGCGGTGATGGGTGACGCGGCGAAGGCTTTCGCCGAGGATGTCATCGGCGGCACGTTCCCTCAGGAGGAACACTCGGTTCATTAGGCGTGGGTCCGCTTCGGCCCCCTTCGGGGCGCTGACCTCAAGGCCAATTCGGAAACACCAAGGACGGCCCGCCGATCTTCCCCCGTCGGCGGGCCGTCCCCTCTTTCCGCCTGAACCGGCGCCGCTCTCGCGGATGTGGTTGCTCGCCGTCGGGGTCGCTCAATGAGTGGTTGCTCATTCGGGGGGCGGGTCGGTGGTTGCGGTTTCGTCAGAAGCTGTGCGCGGGGCTGTCGGTGGGCTGTCGGTGGATTGTCGGTGGGGGGTGGGAGCGTGTTCGGCATGACACGAACCGACAACAAGCCCAGCGGGCGTGGGGACGCCGTGACCGTGCGGGGGCTGGTCAAGCACTACGGCGAGACCAAGGCGCTGGACGGCGTGGACCTGGACGTGCGCGAGGGCACCGTGATGGGGGTGCTCGGTCCGAACGGGGCCGGCAAGACCACCCTCGTACGGATCCTGTCCACCCTGCTGGCACCGGACGCCGGCCAGGCGACCGTCGCCGGCTACGACGTCGTACGCCAGCCCCGCCAGCTGCGCCGGGTGATCGGCCTGACCGGGCAGTACGCCTCCGTGGACGAGAAGCTGCCGGGCTGGGAGAACCTGTACATGATCGGGCGGCTGCTCGACCTGCCCCGCAAGGAGGCCCGCGCCCGCGCCGACGAACTGCTGGAGCGGTTCTCGCTGACGGATGCCGCGAAGCGGCCCGCGGCCACCTACTCCGGCGGCATGCGGCGCCGGCTCGACCTGGCCGCCTCCATGATCGGCAGGCCCGAGGTGCTGTACCTGGACGAGCCGACGACCGGTCTCGACCCCCGGACCCGCAACGAGGTGTGGGACGAGGTCAAGGCCATGGTCGGAGACGGGGTCACCGTCCTGCTGACCACCCAGTACATGGAGGAGGCCGAACAGCTCGCCTCCGAGCTGACCGTCGTGGACCGCGGGAAGGTCATCGCGAACGGCGGCATCGAGGAGCTGAAGGCGAAGGTCGGCGGCCGCACGCTGCGGATCCGGCCCACCGACCCGCTGGAGCTGCGCCCGCTCGCCGGGATGCTGGACGAACTGGGCATCACCGGGCTCGCCGCGACGACCGTGGACAGCGAGGCCGGCAGCCTGCTGGTGCCGATCCTCAGCGACGAGCAGCTGACCGCGGTGGTCGGCACGGTCGCCGCGCGCGGCATCACCGTCTCCTCGATCACCACCGAACTGCCCAGCCTGGACGAGGTGTTCCTGTCGCTGACCGGCCACCGTGCCAGTGCCCCGCAGGACCCCGCGCCCGCCGACACCCGCCAGGAGGTCGCCGTATGACCACCGCCACCGCCACCGCTTCCGACGCCCGTATCCCGCTGCGCGGCCACCTGCGGCACACCGGCGCCCTGATCCGCCGCAATCTGCTGTGGATCCGGCAGGACCCGGAGTCGATGTTCGACGCCCTGCTGATGCCGATCGTCTTCACGCTGCTGTTCGTGTACGTCTTCGGCGGCTCGATCGGGCAGGCCCTGGGCGGCGGCCAGGACGGGTATGTGCAGTACGTGATCCCCGGCATGATCGCGATGATGAGCATGACGCTGTCCCAGGGCGTCGGCACCGGCTTCAGCCAGGACTTCAACTCCGGTGTCATGGACCGCTTCCGGTCGCTGCCCATCGGGCGCGGCTCGGTGCTGTTCGCGAAGATCTCGGTGGAGCTGGCACGGATGCTGTTCGCGACCGCCGTGCTGATGGTCGTGGCCGTCCTGGTCGGTTTTGACATCGAGCACTGGGCCGGGCTGTTCGCGGCCGTGGGGCTGTCCGCGGCGTTCGCCTCGTCGATCATGTGGGTGTTCCTCACCCTGGGCGTGGTCCTGAAGAACGCGCAGTCCGTGCAGGCGATGGGCTTCCTGGTGCTGTTCCCGCTGCAGTTCGGCTCGTCCATCTTCGCGCCGACCAAGTCGATGCCGGGCTGGCTCCAGGCCTTCACCGACTACAACCCGCTGTCCACGCTGGCGGACGCGGCCCGCGGGCTGATGGTGGGCGGTCCCGTCGCCCACGATCTGTGGGTCACGCTGGCCTGGTCGGTGGCCATCACGGCGGTGATGGCGCCGGTCGCGATCCACAAGTTCCGTACGAAGAGCTGACGTTGCCGGCTCCGGTGGGGCGCGGTTCAGATCAGGGCGGTGGCCTCCGCGAGGGAGAGGCCACCGCCCTGCCGGTACGCGGCCTCGTAGGCCGCCTCGTCCAGCACCGCACGGATGCCGTCCAGGGCCCGCCCGCGCACCGCGCGCTCCATGCCGGCCGGGAAGTGACCGGCCGGCAGCAGCGCGTCGGCGGCACCTAGGCAGCGGGCGGCGTCCGCGGCACGGCTGCCGCCGTCGATACGGGCCAGGGACACCGCGGCGACGCTCAGATTGATGGACGGCAGCTGCGGGACGATCGCCTGGGCCAGCGGATCGGTGCACCGCCCCAGCGATGTGCGGATCTTGCCAAGGGCCTCCTCGTGCCGGCCGTCGGCGGCGTCCACCCAGGCTTCCTGGCCCAGCAGCAGGGTGTCGAAGACCAGGAAGTGCGCCACCTTGAACTCCTCGCGCACCAGCCGGAGTTGTTCGCGCGCCTCGGCGGTGCGGCCGTCCGCGGCGAACCATCCGGCGAGGAAGAGCCGGGCGGCGGGCATCGCCTCGTCGCCGACGCCGTCCTTGCGGGCCAGCACCTCGCGCAGCAGCCGCTCGCCGCGTTCCGTCTCGCCCGCTTCGAGGAGCACGCCGCCGAGCCGGGCGGTGAGGATCGCCCTCTGGGCGCGGGCGCCGAGGAGTTCGGCGTGCTCGATGGCGGCCTCGAAGTCGGCCGCGGCGGCGCCGAACTCGCCCTTGCGTTCATGGGCCTCGCCGCGCGCGGACAGCGCCTCGGCGGCGCCCCAGGCGTCCCCGAGCCGCCGGTAGATCTCCAGGGCCTCGTCGGCGTCGCGCACCGCGTCGCCCGCCCAGGCGGTGCGGTTGGCGAGCATGCCGGCGCGCAACTGGAGGGTGCTGGCGAGGTTCCAGTCGTAGCCCGGGGTCTCCCGGCAGGTGCGCACACAGGCGTCCAGGATCGTGTACAGCCGCTCGATGTCGCCGGTCAGGACCACGGCGTAGAACCAGATCATCCCGGGGGCCTGGCAGGTCTGCGGCAGGCCGGGCTCGTAGGTGCGGGTGATGACGCGCAGCTTCGCCATGGCCTCGGGGGTCTGCAGGGCGTCCATCTCGCTGTCCAGGCAGGCCAGATGGGCGAGATGGACACCGCGCCGGGCCTCGGCGAGCAGTTCCCCGGTCAGCGGGGGCGGGGTGTCGGTGCAGCGCTGCCACACCGGCAGGGCCGGGCGGACGGGTTCGGCGAACGGGTCGGGGCCGAGGGCCATGACCTCGCCGCACCAGTGCCGGGTCTCGCCGCGCAGGTCGCGCATCTGCCAGTACCAGAGCAGGGAAAGGACCAGGCTCAGGCCCTCCTGCTCGTCGCGGGCGGCGACCGCGTGGCGCAGGGCCGTGCGCAGGTTCTCGTACTCCAGCTCCAGCCGTTCGATGGCCTCGCGCTGGCCCGGGCCGCGCAGCAACGGGTCGGTGGTGCGGGCGAGTTCGCGGTAGTACGTCAGATGGTCGCGTTCGGCACGCGCACCCTGTCCGGCCTGCTCCAGGCGTTCGCCGGCGTAGTCGGCGACGGTCTCCAGGAGCCGGTAGCGCATCGCGCCGTCGGGCGCCGGGGCCGCCACCACCAGGGACTTGTCGACGAGCGAGCCGAGCGCGTCGAGGGCGGTGGGGCCGCAGACGGCCTCGGCGGCGGCGAGGTCGCAGCCGCCCGCGAACACCGAAAGGCGACGCAGCACGTCCCGTTCGTCCTCGTCCAGCAGGTCCCAGGACCAGTCGACCACGGCCCGCAGGGTCTGCTGGCGGGGCCGCACGGTGCGGCTGCCGGAGGTCAGCAGCCGGAAGCGGTCGTCGAGCCGGTCCGCGATCTGCCGCGGTGTCATCAGGCGCAGCCGGGCGGCGGCCAGCTCGATGGCGAGGGGCAGCCCGTCCAGGCGCCGGCATATCTCGGCGCAGGCCGCCGCGGTCTCCTCGTCGGCCTCGACGCGGAAGCCGGGCCGGGCCGCGGCGCCCCGGTCGGCGAGCAGCCGCAGCGCGGCCGGCTCGGACAGCGGCTGCACGGGGCGCACCAACTCGCCGGGCACGCCGAGGGGTTCGCGGCTGGTGGCCAGCACGGTCAGCTGGGGGCAGCGCTCCAGGAGCCGGGCCGCCAGCCGGGCCGCCGCGTCCACGACGTGCTCGCAGTTGTCGAGGACGATCAGCATGCGGCGCCTGCCGCAGTGTTCGACCAGCCGGCCGATCGGGTCGTCATGTCGGTCGCCGACGGCCCGCATGCCCTCGGCGCCGGCGCCGTGCAGCACGGTCTCGCGGGCGCCGATCGCGGTGAGCACGGCCTCCGGTACGGCGGCCGGGTCGTCGACGGGCGCCAGTTCGGCCAGCCACACCCCGTCCGGGGCGGTGTGCCGCATGCTCTCGGCGGCCTCCAGCGACAGCCGGGTCTTGCCGGCCCCGCCGGGCCCGAGCAGGGTCACGAGCCGGGCCGTCGCGAGGTCGCCGCGGATCGCCTCGATGTCGACCTCCCGCCCGACGAAGGAGGTGAGCCGGGCGGGCAGGTTCCCGGGGGCCGGCGGGCCGCCGCCCCCGTCGGGCTCCGCGGCCCGCGGCCCCCCGCCGTCCGGGTGCCGTGCGCCGGGCGCGGCCCCGTCGCCCGCGGTGCCCTGCGGGGCGGGTCCGGTCGTGCGGCCGGTGTGTTCCGGGGGCCGCAGCAGTTCCGCGTGCAGGGCGCGCAGTTCGGGTCCTGGGTCCGAGCCGAGGCGGTCCGCGAGCAGCCGTCGTACGTCCTCGTAGGCGGCCAGTGCCTCGGCGCCGCGGCCCGCGTCGCGCAGCGCGCGCAGCCGCAGCGCCTGCAGGGGCTCGTCCAGGGGGTGGCCGTCGCACAGCGCGGTCAGCTCGGGCAGCGCCTGTTCGGCGTGGCCGAGCGCGAGGGCCGCGGTGTGCCGGGCGCGCAGCGCGTCCAGGCGCCGGGCGTCAAGGCGGGCCGCCTCGGCGGTGCGGTCGGGCAGGTCGGCGAGGGGCGGCCCCTGCCACAGGACGAGGGCGTCGTCGAGGACACCGGCCGCCTTGTGCGGGTCGCCGTCGGCGAGGGCGCGCAGGCCGTCGCCGGTCAGCCGTTCGAAGCGGTACAGGTCGATGTCGTCGGCCGTGGCGGCCAGCCGGTAACCGCCCTCGGCCGAGGCGACGGCCTCGGCGCCCAGCGCCCGCCGCAGCCGGCCCACCAGCGCCTGCAACGCCCCGGTGGCGTCGGCGGGCGGCTCCGTGCCCCACACCTCGTCGACCAGCAGGCCCACCGGCGCGGTGCGGCCCGGCCGCAGCGCCAGCACCGTCAGCAGGGCACGCAGCCGCGCCCCGCCGACCGGGACGGGGGTGCCGTCGGTGCGGAGCGCCTGGGTGGTGCCGAGAATGCGATAGCGCACGGGGTCCATTGTCCGCACAGACGCCGATGCCCCGCCTGCGGGTTTCAGACCCGCGTGAACTGCGAGAAGTCCAGGACGAGCGTCCGGTCCGCCACGGGGATCTCGATCTCCTTGCCGAACGGTCCGGACTGCGAGCACTGGCAGCCGCCGTCCGCCGGCTGGGTCAGCAGCGTCCACGAGGCCGCGAGGACATCGACTGCCAGGAACCCGTGCCGGGGCGCAGGACGTTCTCCCCCCGTCACCGGTACGGTCGACCCCGGTTCGTCCGACCCATCTGGCAGGAGCCCGCCGTATGACCACCGCCACCACCCGCCGCAGCGAACGGAGGATCAGTCCGGTCTTCCTCGGGCTGCTGGCCGTCACCGCGGTCACCGGCTGGGCCACCTGGACCGGGTTCGCCCACCAGCCGGGTGTCGCCGTGTTCCTGTTCGTGACGGCGGCCTGGATCGTCTCCCTGTGCCTGCACGAGTACGCGCACGCGCGCACCGCGCTGCACAGCGGCGACATCACGGTGGGCGCCAAGGGCTATCTGACGCTGAACCCGCTGAAGTACACGCATGCGCTGCTGAGCATCGTGCTGCCGGTGGTCTTCCTGATCATGGGCGGGATCGGGCTGCCGGGCGGTGCCGTGTTCATCGAACGCGGCCGGATCCGGGGCCGCTGGCGGCACAGCCTGGTCTCGGCGGCGGGCCCGCTGACGAACGTGCTGTTCGCGGCGGTGTGCACGGCGCCGTTCTGGCTGGACGCCCTGGACGGGGTGCCCCGGGACTTCCGGTACGCGCTGGCCTTCCTGGCGCTGCTCCAGGTCACGGCCGCGATCCTGAACTTCCTGCCGGTGCCGGGACTGGACGGCTACGGCGTGATCGAGCCGTGGCTGTCGTACGGCGTCAAGCGCCAGGTGGAGCCGTTCGCTCCGTTCGGGCTGCTGTTCGTGTTCGCGCTGCTGTGGATCCCGTCGCTCAACGGCGCGTTCTTCGACCTGGTCGACGCGATCCTGCGCGGCCTCGGGATCGACGCCGTCGGTCAGTACTGCGGCCACGAGCTGTACCGGTTCTGGCGGGACGGCAACCCGTACTGCGCCGTCAGCCCGTGACGGGCGGCCGGCGGCCGGCCCTGCCCCGCTTCATGTAGTACCAGCACATGTTGCTGGACAGCCCGGCCAGCAGCACCCAGACGATGCCCAGCCAGCTGCCCTGGACGAACGAGACGACGGCCGCGGCCACGGCGAGGACGCAGACGACGAGGGTGTAGAGGGCCAGGCGCCGGGTCGGGCCGGGCGGGAGCAGGGCGGGCATCGGATCGGCTCCTGTCGGGGACACTGCTGGACCGGGTGGGACCTCTCGGACCGTCGGACCCGGTGGATCTGTCGGACACCACCAGTGTCCACCATGGGCCGGCGCGTCTCACACGTCGGTGACCCGCAGCCCCGCGTGCGCCTTGTACCGGCGGTTGACGGAGATCAGGTTCGCGACCAGGGACTCCACCTGGTGGGCGTTGCGCAGCCGGCCGGCGAAGATGCCGCGCATGCCTGGGATCCGCCCGGCCAGCGCCTGCACGATCTCCACGTCGGCCCGCTCCTCGCCGAGGACCATCACATCGGTGTCGATCTCGGCGATCTCCGGGTCCTGGAGCAGCACGGCGGACAGATGGTGGAAGGCGGCGGCGACCCTGGAGTCCGGCAGCAGGGCGGCGGCCTGCTCGGCGGCGCTGCCCTCCTCGGGCCTGATCGCGTAGGCGCCCTTCTTGTCGAAGCCGAGCGGGTTGACGCAGTCCACGACCAGCTTGCCGGCCAGTTCCGCGCGCAGTGACTCCAGCGTCTTGCCGTGGCCTTCCCAGGGCACGGCGACGATCACCACATCGCTGCGGCGGGCGGCCTCGGCATTGTCGAAGCCCTCGACGCCGTGCCCGAGTTCGTCGGCGGCGGCCCGGGCGCGTTCGGCGGCCCGGGAACCGATGATCACCTTCTGGCCGGCCCGGGCGAGCCGGTAGGCGAGGCCCTTGCCCTGCGGTCCGGTGCCGCCGAGCACGCCGACCACGAGACCGGAGACGTCGGGCAGGTCCCAGGGGTCCTTGGCGGGCTTTCCTGCGGGGGTTCCGGTGGGCTGCTGTGCGCTGTCGGTAGAGGTCATGCGGCCGACTCTACGTCCACGGCCGTCCGCCCACCCGGTCAGGCGAGCGCCGTGACGGGGACCCGGCGGAAAGTGATCGTCTCGTAGGCGCCGCGGTCGCCGGTCTCGTAGAGGAGTCCGACGGCCGCGGTGTCGATCCGGGCCAGGTCGGAGTAGGCGGCGGGCAGCCCGTCGACCGTGTGCGCCGGGCGCCAGGTGGTGCCGCCGTCGGTCGAGACGCGCAGGGTCATCAGGGCGCGGGCGCCGGGGGCGGCGGGACCGGAGCAGAGCAGCAGATCGGGGTCGCGCAACTGGAGGACCGCGGCCTGGCAGACGGGTCCGGTCAGGCCCGGCTGCGGACGGAACGGCTTGACCAGCGTGCGGCCGCCGTCGGCGGAGTGGGCGTCGGCGCGGGTGCCGGGCGAGCGGGAGGCGGTACGGGTGTTGAAGTAGACGCGTCCGTCGGGGAGTTCGGCGGCGCTGGTCTCGTTGGCGTTGATGTAGCCGTCGGTGTCGTCGTCGACGTAGCCGAGGTACCAGCTCGCGCCGTCGTCGTCGCTGAGCAGGCAGTGGCCGCCGTAGTAGTGGGGCTCCGTGCCGGTGTCGCCGTCCGCGGGCGGCAGGGAGTGGTTGGCGGGCACGACGATCCGGCCGGTGCTCAGCCGGAGGGCGTGGCCTGGGGTGGTGGCGTACCAGCGCCAGCCGGGCAGCTTCACCGACGCGGTGATCTCCGTGGGCCCGGACCAGGTCGCGCCGTCGTCGTCGCTGTGCCGCAGCCAGACCCGGCGGCCGTCGGCGGCCGTGACCTCGCCGCGCCGCACGGCGTCCTCGGTGGCGTGGGCGGCGGCACGGACGTGGACGAGCAGGATCCGGCCGGTGCCGAGGACGACGGGGGCGGGGTTGCCGGCCAGGTCGCCGCCGCCCGGCGCGGCGACCTGGAGCGGGCCCCAGGTGCGGCCGCCGTCCGTGGAGCGTTTCAGCACGATGTCGATCCGGCCGTGGTCGTGCGCGAAGTCGCGGCGGCCCTCGCAGAAGGCCAGCACGGTGCCGGGGCCGGTGACGACCAGGGCCGGGATCCGGTAGCTGGCGTAGCCTTCGTGGCCCGCGCGGAAGGGGACACTGACATCGGTCATGGGCCGGCTCCTCATCGGTCTCGGGGACTGGGCACCCTCCCCGGGTCGGGCGAATCCGCGGTGAACTCCACGTCACGAGTGACCGGTTGCGGCAGGATGCGGTGACATGGATGCCGTACGGGTGGCGCTGTTGCGCGAAGTGCTCGCCGGGACCGAGTGGTTGGGGGCCACGCGGCGGTTCGCGGGGGCGCTGCGCGGCTCGGTGGTGGCGCACGGCGGCGGACTGCTGCTGGTGGGCACGCCGGAGTACGAGCCGTGGCATCTGGCGGCGCATCTGGTGGACGAGGCCGCCTGGTCGGGCACGCCGGAGCTGGCCCCGACGCTGGTACGGCACGACGCGCGGCCCACGGATCCCGCGCAGCTGGCCGTCGGTCCCGGGCGGATCGCGGCGGCGCGGCGGGGCGAGACGCTGCTCGTCGTGGCGCCCGGTGAGCCCGCGCCGCTGCTGGAGCGGGTGCACGACGCGCGGCGGGCCGGGGTGACGGTGCTGGCCCTGGGCTCGGGCGCGGGCGAGCTGGCCGCGATGGCGCACGAGACGCTGACGGTGCCCGAGGACGGCGAGCTGGACCTGGACACGGTGCAGCATCTGGTGAGCGCGGCGGCCGGCGAGAACGCGGTCCCCTCCCCACGGGGCCGCCGCACCCTGCGCGACCGCCTGACAAGGCTGACCGAAACCCTGACGGCCCCGCCCCCCGCCTCCTGGTGACCACCCGCCCGCCTCCGCCGTGACCGGCCTCCGGGGCGCTCGGGGCGGGAGGAAAAGCGGTTGCCCTGGTGGGCGCGGGGGTTCGAGCATGGCCCCTCGTGACGCGTGGCCTTCTTCCCGATCTCGCTCCCTGGCGCAGCTCGGCCAACGCCCCAAAGGGGCGCGGGGAACTGCGCGCCAAACCACAACGCCCCCGCACCCGCCACACGACATACCAAGGCACCCCCAAAGGCGCCCAAGCCCCGGCCAGGGTCAGTCGTCGTCTGTGGAGCGGCCAGCGCTGTCGTGCCAGCGGGGGTCGGTTTCCCACTCCAGGTTGCGCTCGCGGGCGGTCGCCATGGCGTGCTCGGCCTCCGTGCGGTTGGGATACGGGCCGAAGCGGTCCTTGGCCGGGCACTCCGGCCCCTCCTCGACCTTCTTGTGTTCGAGGCAGTAGTACCACTCCCCCGGCTTTCCGACCGTCCGCTTCTTGAACAGGGCCATGACCGGCTCCTTTCGCCAGGGACATGGTCCCCCATGCCCGCTGGTTAGACTCGCTGGCATGTCTGGCCAGTCGCTGCTCGTACCAGGGGAGCTGTCTCCCACCCGTTCGGTACCCGGAAACATCCGCCGCCCCGAGTACGTCGGCAAGCCCGCGCCGACCCCGTACACCGGGTCGGAGGTGCAGACCCCCGAGACGATCGAGGCGATGCGCGTCGCGGGCCGGATCGCCGCCCGGGCGATGGCGGAGGCCGCGAAGATCATCGCGCCCGGGGTGACCACGGACGAGCTGGACGCGGTGGCGCACGCCTACATGTGCGACCACGGCGCCTACCCGTCGACGCTCGGCTACCGCGGCTTCCCCAAGTCGCTGTGCACCAGCGTCAACGAGGTCATCTGCCACGGCATTCCGGACTCGACGGTGCTGCGCGACGGCGACATCGTCAACCTGGACGTGACGGCGTACATCGGCGGGGTGCACGGCGACAACAACGCGACGTACCTGGTCGGGGACGTCGACGAGGAGTCGCGGCTGCTGGTGGAGCGGACCCGGGAAGCCCTCGACCGCGCCATCAGGGCGGTACGGCCGGGCCGGCAGCTCAATGTCATCGGCCGGGTCATCGAGTCGTACGCCAAGCGCTTCGGGTACGGGGTGGTGCGGGACTTCACCGGCCACGGCATCAACTCGTCCTTCCACTCCGGGCTGATCGTCCCGCACTACGACAGTCCGCACGCGACGACGGTCATGCGGCCGGGGATGACGTTCACCATCGAGCCGATGCTGACGCTGGGCACGTACGAGTACGACATGTGGGACGACGGCTGGACGGTGGTCACCAAGGACCGCAAGCGGACCGCGCAGTTCGAGCACACGCTGGTGGTCACGGACTCGGGGGCGGAGATCCTGACCCTGCCGTAGCCGCCGGGGGCACCCGCGAGTCCCGAGAGGCCCGCCCTGCTGGGGCGGGCTTTTTCTTGTACGCTTTTACCGACAGGATGTCGGGAAAGCATTGACTTAGGTAAGGCTAACCTTAGATGATTCGTGCCATGGAGTCCTTCTCGACAGTCATCCGCACCGCGTCCCGTGCCCAGCACCAGGAGGCGGAGACCTCGACGTTCATGAGCGCCCTGCTCGGCGGCAGGCTCGGCGTCGACGCGTACGCCCGCTACACCGAGCAACTGTGGTTCGTGTACGACGCGCTGGAGTCCGGGGCTGAGCGGCTGGCGTCCGACGCCCTGGCCGGCCCCTTCATCCGCCCGGAGCTGTTCAGGCTGCCCGCGCTGGAGCGGGACCTGGCCCATCTGCGCGGGCCCGCCTGGCGCGCGGGGCTCTCCGCGCTGCCCGCGACACGGGAGTACGCGGAGCGGGTGCGGGAGTGCGCCGAGCAGTGGCCCGGCGGGTACATCGCCCACCACTACACCCGGTATCTCGGTGACCTCTCCGGCGGGCAGATCATCCGCGACAAGGCGGAGCGGACGTGGGGGTTCGCCAAGAAGGGCGACGGGGTGCGGTTCTATGTCTTCGACGGCATCAACAATCCGGCCGCGTTCAAGCGGGGGTACCGGAAGTTGCTGGACGCGGTGCGTGTGGATGAGCTGGAGAAGCAGCGGATTGTGGCCGAATGCCGGGGCGCTTTCGCTTTGAATAGCGCGGTGTTCGGGGCGTTGGGGGTGGAGTTCTCCCTCAGTGCTTAGGTCCACTGGGGCGCGGTGAAAACTGCGTCTGCCACGGGGGGTTTGTTGTTGGGTGCGGGTGCGTGGGGGCCTTTCGCGCAGTTCCCCGCGCCCCTGGGGGGGTGACCTGTGCGTTGTTGGGTGCGGGTGCGTGGGGGCTTTTCGCGCAGTTCCTCGCGCCCCTTTGGGGGCGCGGATGTCTGGGTCAGTTTTCTAGGGTTACTCGGCCTCCTAGTTCTATCCAGCCTTGGGGTTGGGGGGCTGTCAGGAGTTGGGAGCCTTTGCCCTGGGTTATGTTCAGGGCTCGGTTGAGGTGGGCTGTGAGGAGGAGGGCCGCCGCGCCGGTCGCCTCGTCCTCCTCTATGCCCCCGGTGCAAGCCCCGGCTCCACTGGAGCGGCTGACGCCGCGCTCATCGATCCGGCCAGGGAACCCGCGGGCGCGTATGCGGCCCGCCGCCTCGTCCTCCCAGGCCCAGGCGTAGATCCAGGTGCCCGGCTCGGGCACCGGCAGGGCGTCGACCTCGGCGGCCGTGGCGTACTGGCGCAGGGTGCGCGGCGGCGCCCACTCCGGGCGTGCCTCGATCCAGCTGAACTCGCCGTCCAGCCGGGCGCCCATCACCCCCGCGGGCGTGACCAGTTCGGGCACGTCCAGCAGCCAGGCCGTGCCGACGCAGGGGTGGCCCGCGAAGGGCAGGCGCAGGGTGGGGGTGTAGATGTCGACGACGCCGCGCTCCGGGTCGTCCACGAACACGGTCTCGCTGAAGCCGAGTTTGGCGGCGAACGCCTGCCGGTCGCTCCGTTCCGGCAGTACCGAGCCGTCGCGGACCACGCCGAGTTCGTTGCCGTAGCCGCCGTTCGGCGCGCAGAAGACGCGCAGCACGTCGTAGTCAGTCACCCGGGCATTCAAGCATCGTCAGGGGCGGGCGTCGCCGGGTGCCGCCGCCTGGCGCCTGCGGATCGCGAGGACCGTTCCGGCTCCTGCGGCCACCGCCAGCGCTGCAGCGGCGCCCAGCGCGCCCGCCGGCACGTCCGAGCCGGTCGTGGCGAGGCTGCCGGTCACGCCGCCGGTCGTGGCGCCGGTCACACCGCCGCTCGCCGTGCCGGTCCCGCCTGAGGTGCCGGTACCGCCTGAGGTGCCCGTGCCGCCTGCGGTGCCCGAACCGCCATCCCCGGAGGGGAGTTGGGCGCCGTCGCTCAGGGCCACGGTCAGGTCGACCGGGTCGAGTGCGGTGCCCGCCCGGTAGAAGCCGCCGAACGCCTTCGCGCCGGCCTCGGTGAGCGTCGCGGTGACGCCCTTCACGGTGATGACGTCGTCCTTCACGGTGAGGTCCGCCGAGGGCGCCGTCAGGTCGGCCAGGACCACGTCAGCGGTCCGCTCGCCGAGGCTTGTGACGTCGGCGGTCAGTTCGCCCGAGCCGCCGTCGAGCCGCGCCCGGATGCCGCTGAGGGTCAGGTCGAGGCCGTAACTCCCGTTGTTCTCGTGGCCCTTGAAGGTGACCGCGCCCTCGAAGGCGGCGTCGAGGGTGTCGGTGTCGTAGTCGCCGGTCGCGTCGGGGAAGGTGAACGCCCCGTTGCCGGTGGCCTGGGTGGCGCCGTCGGACACCGTGATGGCGCCCTGGGCCGCCCCGTCGACGACGTAGCCGCGGAAGGACTCCTTCACGCCCCAGGTGAGCGTGCCGTCGGCTATCTCGCCCTGGGCGGGGGCCGGTTCGGAGGCGGACGCGCCGGGCGTGGCCGTCGGGGAGGGCGTGGTGCTCGCGGTCGCCGACGGGGAGGACGGCGCGGGGCTCTCGCTCGCGGTGGGGGGCGGAGTGGGCGTGGGTGTCGGTGAGGTCGTCTCCGGCGCCGACGGGGACGGGGACGGGGACGTCGTCTGGACCACGGTCAGCGGGTCGCCGGCCGCGCCCTCGTAGCCCGCGCTGCCGAAGACGTCCGCGGCCTCCTTGGTGAGCGTGGTCCCCATGTCCGTCATCTGTCGGGTGACCGCGACCGTCGCGAGCGGTACGTCCTGCGTGGTGCTGCCCGCGCGGGTGACGTCCGCGGTGATCTCGGCGTCCTTGCTGTCGAACCTGACGTCGCTGAGGGTCAGTTCGAAGCCGTGCAGCTCGGACTTGATCTTCAGGCTGCCCTCGAAGCCGAGGGACACGGTGTGCGCGTCGGAGTCGTAGCCGCCCGTGCCCCGGACGAAGGTGAAGGCGCCGTTGCCGGCCGCCTGGGAGGCGCCGTCCGCGGGTGTGAAGGTGCCGGCCGCGAATCCGGTCACGTACGTGCGGTACGACTGCTTGATGCCCCAGGTCAACTCGTAGCCGCTGAGCGGGACTTCGGCGGCGGAGGCGCTGGTCGCGGGGAAGGCGCCGACGCCCAGGGCGACCGCGACGGCGGCGGCGAGGGCGAGGCGTCTCGGGGTGGTGGCAGGCATGGGTGGTTCCGTCTCCTTGGTCGGGGTGCGGATCGGGTCGGATCGGCTGGGGTTTGTTGGGTTGGGATCGGTTGGGGCGGGTTCAGTTCTCGTCGGCCGCCGGGCGGGTGCGGCGTCTGCGGACGGCGACCGCCGTGCCCGCGCCGGCCAGCAGCAGGCCGGCCGCCGCGAGGGTGAGGGGCAGGACGGGGGCGCCGTCGTCCGCGGAACCGGCCGCGACCGGCTCCGCCGCGGTCTTGCGGGTGGGGGACGGCGTGGCCGACGGCGTCGGGCCGGCCGCGCTGCCCAGGTCGGGCAGCGCGGGCAGCGCGGCGTCGTCGGTGAGGGCGACGGCCAGCGAGACCGGGTCCATCTCGGTGCCCTTCGGGTACCGTCCGCCGAAGGCCCGCGCGCCCTCCGCGGTGAGCTTCGCCGGGGCCTCGGTGAGCAAGGCCAGTCCGTCGCGGGCGGTGAAGTCCGGTGCGGCGAAGGCCACCAGGGGGACCTTCCTCCCGGTGAAGTCGGCGCCGCCCACGTCGGCGTACAGGGTGCCCCGGCCGTCCGCGACGGTGACCCGGACGCCGCTCAGCCGCAGGTCGAGGCCGTGGTCGCCGGTGAAGGCGACCGCGCCGTCGAAGCTCGCGGTCAGCTCGCCGCCGCGGTAGCTGCCGCTGCCCGCCGGGAAGCGGAAGAGGGCCCCGCCGTCCCGGGCGCCGTCGCTCAGGGTCCACTCGCCGCGGGCGATGTCGCCGGTGACGTACTCCCGGAAGGTGCGGCGCACGCCCCAGTCGACGGCGCCGTCCGCGATCGCGCCGCCCTTCGACGGCGCCTTGGTACGGGCCGGTTCGCTCACGGTGGGCGTCGGCGTGGGCGTGGGCCGTGCGGCCGCCTTGACGTCGGCGGCCAGGCTGACCGGGTCCAGGGGGGTGCCGGCCGGGTAGTAGCCGGCGAAGGACGTGGCGCCCTGGGCGGTCAGCGTGGCGGGCACGTTGTTCAGGACGACGGCCGTGCCGCCGCCGCGCATGTCGATGCCGCCCAGGGCGAGCGTGGCGAAGGGCACCTGCGCGGAGGTCGTGACCTTCCCGGTGTCCTTCGCCTTGCCTCTGACGTCCAGGTAGAGGGTGCCGGTGGCGCCGGAGATCCGGACGGTGGGGCGGCTGAGCGTGAGGTCGAGCTGGTACGTGCCGTCGCTCTCGCGGTGTCCGACGAAGTGCACACCGCCCGCGAAGGACGCGGCGAACGCCCCGGTGTCCCCGTCGTAGGTGCCGGTCGCCGAGGGGAAGCGGAACTGGCTGCTGCCCACGGTGGCCGCGCCGCCGGTGAGCGAGTAACCGCCCTGGGCGACCGGCCCGGTGACATAGCTCTGGAACGACGACTTGACGCCCCAGTCGAGGCGGCCGCCCTGGACGGTGCGGCTCTCGGCGTGCGCGGCGGTGACCGGGAGCAGCAGGGCGCCCAGAAGGGCCGCGCACAGCACGGCGATCGGATGCCGCGGGGGCGTGGGCATGGGTGGTCCTCCGGATACGACGACCGGTAGCGAACGAAGGTAAGGCTAACCTAAGCTCAACCTGGCAGTCTCTGGAAGCAATCGAAGGGAACGGGACAGGACCGTGCGACGCTTGCGCACCCGACTGGCGGGAGCACTGGTCTCCGTGCTCGCCCTCACCATGGCCGCGACCGGCTGCGGCGGCTCCCCCGAAGCCGCGGAACCGACCGGGAAACCGGGCAGAACCGACGGCACCCCGACAACCGGCACGGCCGACCGCGTCGAGCCGCTGACCGCCACCCCCGCACCGAAGCTGCCCGTCACCGTCGCCTCGGCCGACGGCGGCACGGTGACGGTGCGCCAGGCGCGGCGCATCGTGCCGCTCTCCGGCAGCCTCAGCGAGATCGTGTTCACCCTCGGGCTCGGCGACCGGGTCGTCGCCCGCGATGTCACCGCCACCTTCGCGCAGGCGGCACGGCTCCCGGTGGTGACCCGCAACCACGACGTGTCCGCGGAGAGCGTGCTCTCCCTGCGGCCCGATCTGGTCCTCGCCGAGCAGACCACCGGCCCCAAGGAGGCCATGGACCAGATCCGCGCCGCCGGAGTGCCGGTCCTCGTGGTCGCCGCGGCCCGGGACCTGGACGACGTGGGCCCGCGCACCCGGGCGGTGGCCGGCGCGCTCGGCGTCCCGGCCGCCGGCACGGAGCTGACCCGGCGCACGGAGCGGCGGATCGCCGCCGTACGCAAGAAGGTTCCGGAGCACGCCGAGCGGCCCCGGGTCGCCTTCCTCTATCTGCGCGGCTCCGCCTCCGTCTATCTCATCGGCGGCCGGGGCTCGGGCGCGACCTCCCTGCTGGAGGCCGCCGGGGCGGTCGACGCCGGGGTCGAGTCGGGCCTGACGAAGGACTTCACCGCGATCACCACCGAGGCGCTGGCCGAGGCCGCGCCCGACGCGATCCTCGTGATGGCCAAGGGACTCGAGTCGGTGGGTGGGACGGAAGGACTGGTGAAGATCCCCGGTGTCGCGCAGACGCCGGCCGGGATGAACCGGCGGATCGTGTCCGTCGAGGACGGGGTGCTGCTGAACTACGGGCCGCGCACCGACCAGGTGCTCGCCACGGTGGTGGCGCAGCTGTACCGGGACGGTGCCGAGTGACCGTGCTCGACGAACCGGCCGGGCGGACCGCCGAGACCGCCGAGACCGCCGAGACCCCCGCGCGCCGCGGGCACTCCACGGCCTGGCTGCTCACCGCCGGGCTGCTCGCCGCCCTGCTGGTGCTTGTCCCGGTGGCCGCGGGCCTCGGCGCCTATCCGATCCCGACCGGCGACGTGCTCGGCTCCGTGCTGCACCGGGCGGGCCTCGGCGGCTCCGCGCTGGACCGGGTGGCCGAGTCGGTGCTGTGGAACGTCCGCTTCCCGCGGATCGTACTGGCGCTGCTCGTCGGCGCCTCGCTGGGCTGCGCCGGGGCGCTGATGCAGGGCGTCTTCGGCAATCCGCTCGCCGAGCCCGGCGTCATCGGCGTCTCCTCGGGCGCCGCGGTCGGCGCGGTCGCGGCGATCGCGTTCGGCCTCGACTTCCTCGGCGACTGGACGGTGTCGGCGTTCGCGTTCGCGGCGGGCCTCGGCACGGTCCTGCTGGTGTACGGGATGTCGCGCTCCGGCGGGCGCACCGAGGTGGTGACGCTGATCCTCACCGGGATCGCGGTGAACGCCTTCGCGGGCGCGCTGATCGGGCTGTTCCTGTTCTTCGCGGACACCGCCGCCGTCAACCAGATCACCTTCTGGCAGCTCGGTTCGCTGTCCCAGGCGACCTGGCCCAAGGTGCTGGCCGTGCTGCCCTGTGCGGTGCTGGGGCTCGCGCTGGCCCCGGGCCATGCCCGCCGGCTCGACCTGCTGGCGCTGGGCGAGCGGCCCGCGCGGCACCTGGGCGTGGACGTGGAGCGGCTGCGGCTTGTGCTGGTGCTGGTCATCGCCCTGCTGACCGCGGCGGCGGTGAGCGTCGCCGGGATCATCTCCTTCGTCGGCCTCGTCGTACCGCATCTGCTGCGGATGGCGGCCGGGCCGGGGCACCGGTTCCTCATCCCGGCGAGCGCGCTGCTCGGCGCGCTGGTGCTGCTCGGCGCGGATCTGACGGCCCGTACGGTGGCCGCGCCCGCCGAACTCCCGCTCGGCGTGCTGACCGCGCTGCTCGGCAGCCCGTTCTTCTTCTGGCTCCTGCGCAGAACCCGCCGCAGACAAGGCGGTTGGGCATGACACCCGCCGATCGGCACACCGACCCGCCCCCCTGTCGCGTGCGCACCCGCCGGGGCCCCGCCGCGACCACGCCCGCCGGAGCCCCTGCCACGACCACACCGGACGGCACCCGGGCCCGCACCCCCACCGCGGCCGGGCCGACCGGCGCCGCCGCGGCGACCGCGGCGACCGGGTGCCGCCGCCATGCCGCCCGGAGGGGGCTGGGCATGACGCCGCCCGTCCGCATCGCAGTCACGGCCCCCTGGGGTCCGATCGAAAGGGTTCGCTTGTGAGGCTGTTGCGTGGCAGGCCCGTCGCCCCCGTGCCGGTCGGGCCCGGGACCGTGCTCGCCGAGGCGGAGGGGGTGTGTGTCCGCCGGGGTGGCCGTACCGTGCTGGACGGCGTCGACCTGTCCGCACGCGCCGGTGAACTGCTCGCCCTCGTCGGCCCCAACGGCGCCGGTAAGTCGACCCTGTTGAGCGCCCTCGCGGCCGACCTCACCCCGGCCGCAGGCGTCGTACGCATCCACGGCCGCCCCGCCCCGCAGTGGTCCGCGGCCGAACTCGCCCTGCGCCGGGCCGTGCTCCCCCAGTCGAGGGCGCTGTCCTTCCCCTTCACGGTGGAGGAGGTGGTCCGGATGGGCCGCGCGCCGCACGCCTCCTCCCCAGCGGACGACGACCGCGCGGTGGCCCGGGCGATGGCGGCGACGGAGGTCACCGGCTTCGCGCTGCGGCCGTTCTCCGCGCTCAGCGGCGGGGAACGGGCCCGGGTCGCGCTCGCCCGGGTGCTCGCCCAGCACGCGCCGCTGCTCCTGCTGGACGAGCCGACCGCCGCGCTCGACCTGAAGCATCAGGAGTCGGTGCTGCGGCTGTGCCGGGAGCGGGCGCGCGCCGGTGACGCGGTGGTCGTGGTGCTGCACGACCTGGCCCTGGCGGCGGCCTACGCGCACCGGGTCGCGATCCTGTGCGCGGGGCGCGTCGCGGCCGAGGGCCCGCCGGCGCAGGTGTTCGACGAGCGGCTGCTGTCGGACGTCTATGAGCAGCCGGTCGAGGTGTTCCCGCACCCTCGCACCGGGGCCGTCCTGATCACCCCGCGACGCAGCGCTTGACCTCCCCATTACCCGCCCTTGGCGGCGATTTTGAGCCGCCGAGATCAAGCCGTGTCTGTGATCTTCCAGTGAGAGCTGAATCACCGCAAGGAGGGGTATGGGTGAGGGAAGCCTCAGATAAGTTAGGCCAGCCTCACCAGACTGCTTCCCGCTTGGAGCCCGCATGCGTGCCGCCCGCCTCACCGTCACCGCGGCCACCGCCGTGGCCGCCCTGACCGCCCTCACGGCCTGCACCGCGAAGAGCGACGCCAAGGACGGCAACGCGATCCAGGTGACCGCCGCCGACACCACGTGCGACACCTCGGCCACCTCGGTCCCGGCCGGCCAGGTCACCCTCCAGATAGAGAACAAGGGCTCCCGGGCCACCGAGGTCGAAATCCTCTTCCCGGACGACCGGATCGTCTCCGAGAAGGAGAACATCGGCCCGGGCACCAAGTACACGCTGACCGCAGAGGTGAAGGCCGGCTCGTACGAGATCGCCTGCCGCCCGGGCATGAAGGGCCACGGCGTACGCCAGAAGCTGACGGTCACCGGCGGCAGCACCGCCAAGCGGGACCCCAAGCTGGACAAGGCGGTCGCCGACTACCGCCAGTACGCGCAGGACCAGGCCGACGAGACGCTGCCGAGGGTCGAGACCTTCGTCCAGGCGATCAAGGACGGCGACCTGGAGGGCGCGAAGAAGGCCTACGCACCCTCCCGGCTCGGCTGGGAACGCACCGAACCGGTCGCCGAGTCCTTCGGCGACATCGACCCCAAGGTCGACGTCCGCGAGGACGGGCTCGAAGAGGGTCAGAAGTGGACCGGCTGGCACCGCCTGGAGAAGTCCCTCTGGCACGACAAGAAGATCGGCGCCGAGGAGAAGACCCTCGCCGACCAGCTCGTCACCGATCTGAAGGACTGGCAGAAGCGGGTCGGCACCGCGGAGATCACCCCGACCTCCATGGCCAACGGCGCCAAGGAACTGCTCGACGAGGTCGCGACCGGCAAGGTCACCGGCGAGGAGGACCGCTACGCGCACACCGACCTCGTCGACTTCAAGGGCAACGTCGAGGGTGCGCAGAAGGCGTACGACCTGCTCAAGCCGGTCGCCTCGGCCAACGACGCGGCGCTGACCGGTGAGCTGGACAAGCAGTTCGCGGCGCTCGACACGCTGCTCGACAAGTATCGCTCCAACAGCGCTGACAAGACCTCCTACGAGTTCGTCTCCTACGACAAGGTCACCGAGAAGCAGCGCAAGGAGCTGTCGGACGCGGTGAACGCGCTCGCCGAGCCGCTGTCCAAGCTCGCCGCCGCGGTCGTGAAGTAGGCGGAGGCGGAGATGACGCAGAACCAGCGGGGCGGCAGCCCCTCACGGCGCGCGCTGATCGGCTGGGGCGGCGCCGGGCTCGCGCTCGGCGCCGCCACGGCCGGCGGCGCCGTCGCGATGACCCGCACCGGCCAGGACGCCGACCCGGCCGCCGCCGATGCGGGCACCGCGGTCGGCTTCCACGGCGACCACCAGGCGGGCATCGCCACGCCCGTGCAGGACCGGCTGCACTTCGCCGCGTTCGACGTGAAGACCGACGACCGCGCCGCGTTCGTCCAGCTCCTCAAGGACTGGACGGCCGCCGCCCGCCGGATGACCGCGGGCCGCACCGTCGGCGAGGGCGCCTACGGCGGACTGGCCGAGGCGCCGCCCGACGACACCGGCGAGGCGCTGGGGCTGAAGCCCTCCCGGCTCACCCTCACCCTCGGGTTCGGGCCGTCCCTGTTCGACCGGTTCGGGCTCGCGGACCGGCGGCCCGCCGCCCTCGTCGACCTGCCCAAGTTCCCCGGCGACAACCTCGACGCCACACGCACCGGCGGCGACCTGTGCATCCAGGCCTGCGCCGACGATCCGCAGGTCGCCGTGCACGCCATCCGCAACCTGGCCCGCATCGGCTTCGGCAAGGTCGCCGTCCGCTGGTCACAGCTCGGCTTCGGCAAGACGTCGTCCACGACCCCGCACGCCCAGACCCCGCGCAACCTGTTCGGCTTCAAGGACGGCACCCGCAACATCGCGGGCACCGAGAAGGACCGGCTGGACCAGCACGTCTGGGTCGGCGGCCAGGACGGGCCGGCGTGGATGACCGGCGGGTCGTATCTGGTCGCACGGCGCATCCGCATGAACATCGAGACCTGGGACCGGACCTCGCTCCAGGAGCAGGAGGACGTCTTCGGCCGGGACAAGGGCGAGGGCGCCCCGGTCGGCAAGCCCAACGAGCACGACGAGCCGTTCCTGAAGGCGATGAAACCGACCGCGCACGTCCGGCTCGCCCACCCCGACGCCAACGGCGGCATCACGATCCTGCGCCGGGGCTACTCCTTCACCGACGGCACCGACGGACTCGGCCGGCTGGACGCCGGCCTGTTCTTCCTGGCCTACCAGCGCGACCCCCGCAAGGGGTTCATTCCGCTCCAGCGCCGGCTGGCGGCGTCGGACGCGCTCAACGAGTACATCCAGCATGTGGGTTCTGCTGTCTTCGCGATCCCGCCCGGCGTCCGCGACGCGGACGACTGGTGGGGCCGGACGCTGCTGACCGAGGAGGCGTAGCCCGTGTTCTCCAACTATCTGATCGGTCTGCGCGAGGGGCTGGAGGCCAGCCTCGTCGTGTGCATCCTGATCGCCTATCTGGTCAAGACCGGGCGCCGGGACGCGCTGAAACCGATCTGGATCGGCATCGGCATCGCGGTCGCCATCGCCATGGGCTTCGGGTGCGCGCTCGAATTCGGCTCCCAGGAGCTGACGTTCGAGGCCCAGGAAGCCCTCGGCGGTTCGCTGTCGATCGTCGCGGTGGCCCTGGTGACCTGGATGGTCTTCTGGATGCGGCGCACCGCCCGGCACCTGCGCTCCGAACTGCACGGCAGGCTGGACGCGGCGCTCGCCATGGGCACGGGGGCGCTGGTCGCCACGGCGTTCCTCGCGGTGGGCCGCGAAGGTCTGGAGACCGCGCTGTTCGTGTGGGCGTCCGTGCACGCGGCCAGCGACGGCACCCCGCGCCCGCTGATCGGCGTCGCCCTGGGTCTGGCCACCGCCGTCCTGCTGGGCTGGCTGTTCTACCGGGGCGCGCTGAAGATCAACCTGGCCAGGTTCTTCACCTGGACCGGCGGCATGCTGGTGGTGGTCGCGGCCGGCGTGCTCGCCTACGGCGTCCACGACCTCCAGGAGGCCAACTGGATCCCCGGCATCCGGGACCTGGCCTTCGACATCAGCGGCACCATCCCGCCGGACAGCTGGTACGGCACGCTCCTGAAGGGCGTCCTCAACTTCCAGCCCGACCCGACCGTCGTCCAGGTCACGGTGTGGCTGCTCTATCTGATCCCCACGCTGGCCGTGTTCCTCGTGCCGTCCCGCCCGGGCACCGCCGGAAGGCAGCCGCAGCCGGCGCCGGCCGCGGTCCGTGACAAGGGCTGACGCCGTCCGCCGGTCATGGTGCGGGCCCGGTGCGGGAACCCGGCGTTCGAACGGCCTTCGCTCCCGGTAGGGTTCGGCTCCGGGAAGAGGAAGGTGACGGGACCTCATGACCAGGGATCGCAGTCCGCGCGGGCGCCGCGGGCGTGACCGGACGGCACTCATAGCGGCCTCGCTGACCGCCTTGTCGCTGACGGCGAGCGGATGCGTGGTGGTGCACGGCGAGCGCGAAGTGCTCCCGGCCACCAGCAAGGCCGAGGCCGCGAAGGCGCTGGAGGAGTTCACCGACGCCTACAACGCGGCGGACAAGGCGTACGACAGCTCCCTGGACGCCGACCACATCACCGGCGCGCTCGCCGACATCGACGGGGCCCGGCTGAAGGCGGGACACGCGAACCATCCGGGCGGCAACCCCGGGCACCAGCCGCTGGAACTGTCGGACGCCGAGTTCACCATTCCCAAGAAGGCGGGCTGGCCCCGCTGGTTCGTCGCCGACGCCACCGCCAACAAGGGCGGCAGCGCACGCTGGCTGTTCGTGTTCACCCGCAACGCCCTGAGCGAGCCGTTCCAGGTGGCGTACCTCACGCTCGTCGCCCCGGACAAGCTGCCCGAGTTCAAGCTCGACGAGGACGGCTGGGCCGAGGCCGTTCCGGCCGGATCGGCCGACCTGTCCGTCGCGCCGGGCGAACTCAGCGAGCAGTACGCGACGTATCTGAAGAGCGGCGGCAGCGTCTTCTCGGACGGCGTGCACACCAGCGACTGGCGCGCCACGCGTGAGCGGCAGGCCAGCAAGCCGGGGCTGGCCCGGCAGTACATCGACGAGCCGCTGACCGACGGCGACTACGCGCCGCTCGCGCTGCGCACGGCCGACGGCGGGGCGCTGGTGTTCTTCACCACACGCCACTTCGAGAAGCAGACCGCTGCCGCGGGGGCCTCCGTGCCGACGCCGGGGGAGGATGTGCAGGCCCTGACGAAGGGTGAGATCAAGCAGTCGCTGACCCTGGAGTTCGTCTCCAACGAGGTCGCCCTCGATCCGAAGCGTGGTTCCGGTTCCGGGGGCGCACAGGTGTCGCTGCTGGGGCGGATTCAGGGGCTTACGGGAGCGCAGGGCGACTGAACGCTCCGCTCCGCTGGGTTTGGCCGGGTAGCTCCGTGGTTGTGCTGGGGTGTGGTTTTCTGCGGGTGCGTTGGGGCTGGGCGCGCCCGCGCGGCGGAGCCGCATATCGATACAGCCCCGCGCCCCTTTGGGGCGCTGCCCTGGCCCGCGGATCGAGTCCCAGCGGGCTGTGCTGCGCCCTGGTCCTCTGCGGGTGCGTCGTGGCTGGGCGCGCAGTTCCCCGCGCCCCTTTGGGGCGCGCTGTCCTGCCCCGCGGATCGAGTCCAAGTGCGTTGGGGCTGGGCGCGCCCGCGCGGCGGAGCCGCATATCGATACAGCCCCGCGCCCCTTTGGGGGCTAGTGGCGTAGGGGCCAGGCGGGGGGTGTGTCGTGGGGTTGGTCGTCTGCGTGGCGGGCGCAGGCGTCGGTCAGGGCTTCCAGGAGGGTCAAAGGGTCGGGCAGCGCGTGCTCCGGGCCGCGCGCCCAGCGCACCTGCTGGTCGTCGTCACCGGGCAGCCGGGCCGGCGGCACCAGCACGTACGAGCCGCGGCAGTGCCAGCGCAGCCCGGGGTGCTCGTCCATGGTCTCGGGGTGGCAGTCCAGCTCGCACGGCCACCACTCGTCCTCGTCCTCGGGGGTACCGCGAGTGAGGGTGAAGAACAGCATGCGGCCGTCGTCGCTCTCGGCGACCGGGCCGACCTCGACGCCGGAGTCGAGCAGCCGCCGCAGCGCCTGCCGGCCGGCCTCCAGGGGCACATCGAGGACGTCGTGCACCATGCCGGTCGCGGTGATGAAGTTGGCCTGCTGCTGGTGCCGGGCCCAGCGCTCGATCTGGGCACGGTCGGTGGTGGACTGGGTCTGCCAGGCGAACGACACCGGGTGCCTCGCGGGGGTGGGACAGCCGACGCGATCGCAGGAACAGCGGTATCCGGGGGCGGGGTGCGCGGCGGGCGCGAGCGGCAGTCCGGCTGCGGCGGCGGCGAGCAGCAGTTCCTCACGGCCGCCGGTGTCGGCGGTCGGTGACGTGCGGCGGCCCCGCAGCCACTGGGAGAGTTTGCCCTGCCGGCCGGACCGGCCGCCGAACGTCGCGCTCATCAATCCCCTCGCCTCGCTGGTGTGCGGACAACATGCCCCATGGTCCCACCATCCTGCGCCCCGGGGGACCGCGGGCCCCGTCCGGGGGGTGCGGTCAGCGCGGGGCCAGGCCGTGGAGGGCGTAGTCGACCAGGGTGTCCGTGTACGCGTACGAGATCGGTCCGGTGTGCTGGAGCCAGCGCTGGGCCAGCGGCGACACGAACAGTTCCAGGGCGATGCGCGGGTCCACGTCCGCCCGTACCTGCCCCGCCTGCTGGGCTGAGCGGAGCCGGTCGACGTACAGCAGGAGCTGTGGTTCGAGCAGTTTGCCGACGAGATCGCGGCTCAACTGCTCGTTGACCAGGCCCTCCGCGGCGAGGGCGCGGGCGGGTGCCTCGAACCGGGGGTCGAGCAGTTCGTCGACGGTGTCCCGCAGCACCGCCTTGAGGTCGGCGGCGACGTCCCCGGTGTCGGGGATCGTGTACGGGGCCTGGCCCAGGTCCCGGGCCGACTGCTCGGCCAGGTCCAGGAACGCCTCCAGCAGGACGTCCGCCTTGGCCGGCCACCACCGGTAGATGGTCTGCTTGCCGACCCCGGCCCGCGCGGCGATCGCCTCGACGGTGGTCTTCGGGTACCCGACCTCGGCGACGAGGGCGAGGGCGGCGGCGTAGATCGCGCGGCGGGACCTCTCGCTGCGGCGGCTGGCGTCCGGGGCGGGCTTCTTGACCATGGGGTGAAGCTAACCCATGGGGTCCGGTGCGGCGGGCGGCCAGGGGTCGCCCCAGTCCGCGTCCCGCGCCGCCTTGTACAGGTCGCCGTGGCGTTTGGTGACCGTCGCGCGGTGCAGCCGTTCGCCGGCTTCGCACAGGTCGAGCAGGACCTGTCCCTTGCGCAGTTGCGGGCGGCGGACGATCCGGGCGGGCGCCGGTACCACCGGGAGGCGGGTGGCGGCGACGTAGCTGAACTTCTCGTCCTCGTACGGCAGCGAGCCGCCCTTGACCTGCCGGTGCAGGGAGGAGCGGCTGACCCGGGCGGAGAAGTGGCACCAGTCGGCGCCGGGCACCAGCGGGCAGCCGGCGCTGTGCGGGCAGGGCGCGGCGATCCGGAACCCGGCGTCGATCAGCCGGTTCCGGGCCTCGATGACGCGGGCGTGGCCGTCGGGGGTGCCGGCCTCGACGATCACGACGGCCCGTGCGGCTCTCGCGGCGGCGTCGACGAGGGCGGCGCGGTCGGCCGTGGACAGCTCGTTGAGGACGTAGGAGACGGTGACGAGGTCGACGGCGTCGAGGGTGAGGGCGGCGCCGATCCGTTCCCGCCGCCAGCGGGTGTCGCGCAGCGTCGGCTGTCCGGCGGCGACCTCCTGGCCCAGCGCGAGCGCGGGCTCGGCCCAGTCCAGCACGGTCACCGGCCGGGTGCCCGCCCAGGTGGCGCTGACCGCCCAGGTCGCGGCGCCGGTCCCGCCGCCGACGTCCGTGTGGCCGGCCGGTGCCCAGCCGGGCACTGCGTTGGCGAACGCGGCGAGTGCGTGGCGTGCCGCCTCGAAGGTCGCGGGCATGCGGTACGCGGCGTACGCGGCGACGTCGGCGCGGTCACGGAGGATCGGTGCGTCGGTGGGGGTGGCGCCGCGGTAGGTGGTGATCAGCCGCTCCACGGCGGCGGCGGCCTGCGACGGGGGGAGACCGTCGAGCAGGGCGGCCAGCGCGGCGCGGAGTCTTTCGGCCGGGGGTTCGTTCACGGGGCGATTGTAGGAGGCGCTGCCCTGCCGGGGGCTTTGGCGGGGGGCGCCGTGGGTTTGCGGCCGGTGGGTAGGTGCGGGTGCGTTGTGGTTGATCGCGCAGTTCCCCGCGCCCCTGGGGTGGCTGCGGACGGTGGGTGAGAGCGGGTGCGTTGTGGTTGAGCGCGCAGTTCCCCGCGCCCCTGGGGTGGCTGCGGACGGTGGGTAGGTGCGGGTACGTGGGGGCTGAGCGCGCAGTTCCCCGCGCCCCTGGGGGGGCTACGGACGGTGGATGAGTGCGGGTGCCTTGTGGCTGAGCGCGCAGTTCCCCGCGCCCCTGGGGGGGGCTGCGGACGGTGGGTGGGTGCGGGTGCGTGGGGGTTGAGCGCGCAGTTCCCCGCGCCCCTGGGGGGTGGGTTAGGTGTGTGTTGCTTGGGACAGGTGGGTTGCGGCGCGGGCTCTTGGGGTGTTGTCCGGTGGGCGTCTGCGGGGGTGCACCGTGTTCGCCAGGAGCACCAGGAACGTGTCGGTCGCCGGGTCGAGGACCAGCGAGGTGCCGGTGAAGCCCGTGTGCCCGGCGGCTCCCCGTCCCGCCAGCTCCCCCATGAACCAGCGCTGGTCCACGGCGAAGCCCAGCCCCGGCGGGGTCAGCAGCAGCGTCACGATGTCGGGGCCGAGGATGCGGGCCGGACCGTACTGTCCGCCGGCCAGCAGCGTCCGGCAGAACACCGCCAGGTCACCGCCCGTGGAGAACAGCCCCGCGTGACCGGCCACCCCGCCGAGCGCCCACGCGTTCTCGTCGTGGACCACACCCCGCAGCATGCCCCGGTCGGCCTTGGCCCACGGCCGCCGCTGGTCCTCGGTGGCCGCGGCGCCCGGACAGGGTCCGAACCGGGTCGCCGTCATCCCCAGCGGCCGGGTGATCCCCTGGTGGATCAGGACGTCCAGGCCGCGCCCGGTGATCCGCTCCAGCAGGAACTGCAGGAGCAGCATGTTCAGGTCGGAGTAGCGGTACCTGCCCGCCGGCGTCGTGGGCACCTCCGCGCGGAGCAGCGCGAGCCGGGCCGCGGCGTCCCGGCAGTCGTACAGCGGCAGTTCGGGCCGCAGCCCGGAGGTGTGGGTGAGCAGCTGACGCACCGTGACACCGCGTCGGGCCACCGCCCGGAACTCAGGCAGCACGGCGCCGACCGGGGCGTCGAGGCCGAGGGTGCCCCGCTCGATCTGCTGAAGCGTCGCGACGGCCGTGAACAGCTTGGTGAGGGACGCCAGGTCGAAGGGGGTGTCGAGGGTCATCGGCACCCGGGCCGCGGGCTCCGGCTCGACACCGCGGTCCGTCGTGGCGTCGTACGCGGTGTACCGGACCGCCCAGCCCGCGGCCTCCCGTACGGCGATCACCGGCCCGCGCCCGGCGACCACGACGACGCCCGGCGCCCAGGGGCGGTCGCCGACGGTGAGGCCGCGGACCTCCTGGACGAGGTGCTGGAGTTCCCCGGGGTCGAGTCCGGCACGTTCCGGCGTGTCGACCCGCAGTCTCAGCGCGCTCAGCTCTCCTCCCCCGGCTTCTCGCCCCTCACGTCCTCAGCCCGCGTCTCCACGACCCGCCTCTTCTCGTCTCTCGTGACCTCGTCCCTCATATCCTCGGCCCGCGCCCCCTCGGCCCGCGCCCCCTCGGCCCGCGCCTGCTCCGCCCGCGTCTCCCCGGTCTCGTGCAAGCCGAGGCCGCCCCCGTTCCATCCGGCTGCGCGGGCCCTCCAGGGGCGGCACATCGCCGTGAAGCAGGCGGCGGCCGTCACCGCGCCCGCCAGTTGGACGACGGCCATCGGCGCGGCGGTGTGTTCCCCGGCGACACCGACGAGCGGGGAGGCGATCGCCCCGATGAGGAAGGAGGAGGCGCCGAGCAGCGCGGAGGCGGAGCCGGCCGCGTGCCGGGTGCGCAGCAGGGCGAGCGACTGGGCGTTGGGAAGGGTGAGGCCCATCGAGGACATCAGGACGAAGAGCGCGGCGGCGACGGGCGCGAGGCCGACCCGTCCGAAGGCGCCGAGGGTCATCAGCAGCAGGACGCCCGCCGCGAGCACGGTGACCGCGAGGCCGACGGCCAGCACCCGGTCCAGGCTGACCCGGCCGACCAGCAGCTTGCCGTTGATCTGCCCGACGACGACCAGGCCGACGGAGTTGAGCCCGAACAGCAGGCTGAAGGTCTGCGGGGACGCGCCGTAGATGTCCTGGATGACGAACGGCGAGGCGGATATGTAGGCGAACAGGGCGGCGAAGGCGAAGCCGCCGGTGAGCAGGTAGCCGGTGAACGGCAGGTCGGCGAGGAGCCCGCGCATGGCGCGCAGGGCCGCGCCGACCCCGCCGTCCTGCCGCCCGCGGGCCTTCGGTTCCGTTCCGGCGGCCGGCACTCCTGTGGTGGCCGCCGGCAGGGTCTCGGGGAGCCGCAGCCAGACCACCGCGGCCAGCACCGCCCCGACCACGGTGAGGACGGCGAACACGCCCCGCCAGTCCGTCACCCGCAGGATCTGACCGCCGATCAGGGGCGCCACGATGGGGGCGACGCCGGAGATCAGCATCAGGGTGGAGAAGAAGCGGGCCATCGCGACGCCGTCGTACAGGTCGCGGACGACGGCCCGGGCGATCACGATGCCGGCCGCCCCGGCCAGTCCCTGCGCCAGCCGGAGCGCGACCAGCGCCTCGACGGTGGGCGCCACCGCGCACAGGGCGGTGGCGACGACGTAGACGGCGAGGCCGGCCAGCAGCGGGCGGCGGCGGCCCCAGCGGTCGCTCATCGGGCCGACCACCAGTTGCCCGAGCGCCATGCCGGCCAGGCAGGCGGTGAGGGTGAGCTGCACGGTGGCGGCGGGCGCGTGCAGGGAGCGGGTGACCTCCGGCAGCGCCGGGAGGTACATGTCCATCGCGAGCGGGGGTGTGGCGGTGAGGCCGCCGAGGACGAGGGTGACGAGCCGGCCGGTACGGCGTGCCGTGCGGCGCGCGGGTTCGCCGCCCGCGGACCGGTCCGCCGTCTCGGATGCCGGTGCCGCCGCGCGTTCGGGCATGGCTCCCCTCCCCTTGTGGCCTGTGCGGCCGACCCGTGTGGTTGAACAGGCACCTATGCTCTCAGTTCGCACACAGTGCCGAGGTATGCATGAGCGAGGGCGGGGCCGGAATGGCGGAGCAGAGCGTGCGGTGGGGGATCCTGGCGACGGGCGGCATCGCGTCCGCGTTCGCGGCGGACCTGGTGGATCTGCCGGACGCCGAGATCGTGGCGGTGGCCTCGCGCACCGAGGACGCGGCGCGGGCGTTCGCCGAACGGTTCGGTATTCCCCGGGCCTACGGCGGCTGGGAGGCGCTGGCCGAGGACGAGGACATCGACGTCGTGTACGTCGCCACCCCGCACTCGGCACACCGCGCGGCGGCCGGGCTGTGCCTTGAGGCCGGGCGCAACGTGCTGTGCGAGAAGGCGTTCACGTTGAACGCGCGGGAGGCGGAGGAACTGGTCGCGCTGGCACGCGATCACGACCGCTTCCTGATGGAGGCCATGTGGATGTACTGCAATCCGCTGGTACGCCGGCTGAAGGCGCTGGTCGACGACGGGGCGATCGGCGAAGTCCGCACCGTTCACGCCGACTTCGGGCTCGCGGGCCCCTTCCCGCCCGCGCACCGGCTGCGCGACCCGGCGCTCGGCGGCGGCGCGCTGCTCGACCTCGGCGTCTACCCGGTGTCGTTCGCGCATCTGCTGCTCGGCGAGCCGGACGCGGTCGAGGCCCGCTCGGTGCTGTCCGCGGAGGGCGTCGACCTCCAGACGGGCGCGCTGCTGTCCTGGGACAGCGGCGCGCTGGCCTCGGTGCACTGTTCGATCGTCGGCGGTACGGCGGTCACCGCGTCGGTGACCGGGTCGCTCGGCCGGATCGACGTACCGGGCGGCTTCTTCCACCCGGAGCGGTTCGTGCTGCACCGCGACGGCCGTGACCCCGAGGAGTTCGTCCTCGCAGCGTCCGAAGGGCCGCGGCACACCCTGCGGCACGAGGCGGCGGAGGTCATGCGCGCGCTGCGGGCCGGCGAGCCGGAGTCCCCGCTCGTGCCGCTGTCCGGCACGCTCGCCGTGATGCGGACGCTGGACGCGATCCGGGAGCGGGTCGGGGTGCGGTACCCGGGGGACGCCGTGCCCGTTCCGGCGTCCGCCTGAACCGGTCGTCCGCCGCCACGACGGCGACGTACGGCGCCGCGGCCGCCAGTCGTACGGCGGACACCGGATTCCGCATGGCGGAGTCGGCGCCTACGCTGCGGTGCCATGACCGACAGGGAATCGAAGATCGCGGTGGTGACCGGAGCCGGGTCCGGTATCGGACGGGCGGTCGCCGTGGAGCTGTTGCGCGCGGGCTGGGCGGTGGCGCTGGCCGGGCGGCGGGCCGAGCGGCTCGCCGGGACGGCGGCGCTGACCCCCGAGGGCGAGGCGCTGCTCGTGCGCACGGACGTGGCACGGCCGGACGACGTGGCCGAACTGTTCGCCGCGACCGTGGACCGCTTCGGGCGGGTGGACCTGCTGTTCAACAACGCGGGCACGTTCGGGCCTGGCGGGGTCCCGGTCGAGGACCTGCCCTACGACGCCTGGCGGCATGTGGTGGACACCAACCTCAACGGGGCGTTCCTGTGCGCGCAGGCGGCGTACCGGCAGATGAAGGAGCAGGACCCTCGGGGCGGGCGGATCATCAACAACGGCTCGGTCTCGGCGCACACGCCCCGGCCGCGGTCGGTCGCCTACACCGCGACCAAGCACGCCCTCACCGGCCTGACCAAGTCCCTGTCGCTGGACGGGCGTTCGTACGGCATCGCGGTCGGCCAGATCGACATCGGCAACGCCGCCACCGACATGACGGCCCGTATGGAGACGGGGGCGTTGCAGGCAAACGGGGAGGTAGCCCCGGAACCGGTGATGGACGTCGCCGATGTGGCCCGCACCGTACGGCACATGGCGGAGCTGCCCCTGGAGGCGAACGTGCAGTTCGCGACGGTGCTGGCGACGGCGATGCCGTATGTGGGCCGCGGCTGAGCGGGCCCGGTACCCCGTCAACTCCGATCTACACAACCGGAATTCGAATCTCCGCGCTATTGCGGCCGGTCGGGAGCTTATGCTCAACTTTCCTCCACCGGAGCTTCACAGTTGAAGCACCGAGGTTCCACGGACCACACCGAGAGGGGAAGCGGCAGCCGTTCCACCACACCCGGGAGGGGGTGCCCCCCGCACAACCCCGCGGGACACGCACCGGGCCCGGAACGGCTGCCGCTCAATCCCCACCCGCCCCACCACAAACACACGGGACGCGCGAGCAACTGGGTTTCGGGGTGTTATGCCTGGCCCGTGGCGAAGTGGGAGATTCGGCCGTCGGGCTCGATCGTGAAGCTCCACTTCGTCCGCATCTCGCCCCACGTGTCGTTGCGGTAGCGGGCGACCAGGGAACGGCCGCCCTGGGACTCGTTGTCGACCTCCATGTGCCCGTTGGAGGAGAAGATCTCCCGGTCGATCCAGTCGGCGAGGTCCCGGTCGGAGCCGTCGTCGGACATGGTCGCGTCGGGGGTGAGGGTGTCCAGGAACGCCTGCCGGTCATGGGCGTTGACGGCGCTGACGAAGGCCCGTACCGCGGGATCGCTGAGTTTCGATGTCTGGATCGTCATGGCAGTCACCCTCACACCGCGCCACGGGCCCCGCCACCCGAACGGCGCCCCGGGACGGGCTGCCCGGCGGTCCCGGATGCGACGGTGGACACCCGGGCGGAAGCCTGTTCCGGCCGTCGACCCGAACCGCATGGGGAGTCACCGTGAGCTGTTACGACCGACGTGATCTGGGCCTGCTGCTGCTCCGGCTGGGCACCGGCGGGGTGCTGGCCGCGCACGGCACGCAGAAGCTGTTCGGCTGGTTCGGCGGCCACGGCATCGAGGGCACGGGCCGCTTCATGGAGTCCGTCGGCTACGCCCCGGGCCGGGCGAGCGCGACGGCGGCGGGCCTCGCCGAGACGGGCGGCGGCACGCTGCTGGCGCTCGGCCTCGGCACGCCCGCCGCGGGTGCGGCGGCGGTCGGCGCGATGGCGGGCGCCGCGGCGATCCACGTACCCAACGGCTTCTTCGCCCAGGAGGGCGGCTACGAGTACGCGGCGACGCTGGGCCTGGCCGCGACCGGCCTCGCCGTCGCGGGCCCCGGCCGGCTCTCGCTGGACCACGCCCTCGGTCATGTCCTCGACCGCGGCTGGATGGTCCCGGCGGCGCTCGGGGTGACCGCGGCGGTCACCGCGGCCGTGGTGGGCGCCCGGAACTGCCGGGTGCGGCGGACGGCCGAGGAGGCGGCGGGCGCGCAGGATGCGCTGTTCGAGGAGTAGCCGTGGGCGTGGCAGGCTGCGTCCATGACCGATCAGGAGATGCGCACACCGGCGCCCGCGGACCTGTGGACCGCTGTCGAGGAGCTGTGGGCCTGGCTGGACGCGCACGACGAGCGCGACCCGTCGCAGACCGTGCTGCTGCGGGTGCTCAAGCTGTCGGAGGAGGTCGGCGAGGTCGCCCAGGCGGTGATCGGCGCGACGGGGCAGAACCCGCGCAAGGGCGTCTCGCACACCTGGGAGGACGTCCGCGCCGAACTCTGCGACGTGGTCATCACCGCCCTGGTCGCGCTGCGCACCCTCACCCCGGACGCCCGGGAGGAGTTCACCCACCACCTCACCCGCGTCACCACCCGCTCCCTCACCTCAACCCCGACCACCCCCTAGGGGCGCGGGGCTGTATCGATGTGCGGCTCCGCCGCGCGGGCGCGACAAGCCACAACGACCCCGCACCCGCCGGACAACCCACCGAGGCACCCCCTACCGCGCCCCCAGCCACACGACAGCCGCAACCAAAAAACGGCCGGTCGTAGTACCGCGGTACGACGGCGAGCCCCGCGTTCCGCCCCCGGTACGACCAGTTCACCGCCGGCTGGTTCCTAGCGTTGTTCCTGTGGCCCCGGCGACCGCCACCCGCCGCCCGAGCAAGGGAGTGCGCATGATAGAGGCAGAGCAGCTGACCAAGCGGTACGGCGAGAAGACGGCCGTGGACCGGCTGGATTTCGTCGTCAAGCCGGGCACCGTGACCGGCTTCCTCGGACCCAACGGCGCCGGCAAGTCGACCACGATGCGCATGATCGTCAGGCTGGACGCGCCGACCGGCGGCTCCGTGACGGTGAACGGCCGCGCCTACGCCCGGCACGCGGCGCCGCTCCAGGAGGTCGGCGCGCTGCTGGAGGCGAAGTCGATCCACCCGGGCCGTTCGGCGTACAACCATCTGAAGGCGCTCGCGTTGACGCACGGCGTCCCGCTCGGCAGGGTGGACGAGGTCATCGACCTCGCCGGCCTCGGCGGCGTGGCGAAGAAGCGGGCGGGTGCCTTCTCGCTCGGCATGGGCCAGCGGCTCGGCATCGCCGCGGCGCTGCTGGGCGATCCGCAGACGGTGATGCTGGACGAGCCGGTCAACGGGCTCGACCCGGAGGGCGTGCTGTGGATCCGCACCCTGCTGACGTCGCTCGCCGCGGAGGGCCGCACCGTGTTCGTCTCGTCGCACCTGATGAGCGAGGTGGCACTGGTGGCGGACCATCTGATCATCGTGGGCCGGGGCCGGCTGCTGGCCGACACGACCGTACGGGACCTGGTTCGCGAGGCAGGCGGGGACACCGTGCACGTGGCGACGCAGGACCCGGCGCGGCTGCGTGAGGCGCTGGCCGGGCCGGGCGTCGAGGTCACCGGCCGGATCGGTTCCGAGGAACTTGAGGTGACCGGCCTGACCGCCCGGGAGATCGGGCTGAGGGCCGCCGAGCACGGGATCGCGCTGTTCGAGCTGAGCGCGCGCACGGTGTCACTGGAGGAGGCGTTCATGGACCTGACCCGGGATGCCGTGGAGTACCACGGCTCGACCGCCGGCCCCGAGGCCCTGGGGAGGGCGGCATGAGCGCCCCGGCCGCGACCGCCGAGTCGCCCCGGAGCCTCGGTGTGCGTCCCGCCTACCGGGTGACCGGGCCGCGGGTGCTGCGTTCGGAGTGGACCAAGCTGTGGTCGCTGCGCTCGACGTGGATCACGCTGGCCCTGGGCCTGCTGTTCCTGGTGGCCTTCGGGCTGATCGCCGCGCAGCGCTATCGCTCCGGGTACGACTCCGGCCACCTCGACGGGGACTTCGCCGACGCGAGCGCGGTGAGCCTGTCCCTGTTCGGTACGAACTTCGCCCAACTCGCCCTGACGGTATCGAGGCCACCCGCCGCATCGTGGCCGCCGGCGACCGCTCGCGGGTGCTGGTGCTGACCACGTTCGACCCCGACGAGTATGTGCACGCCGCGCTGCGCGCGGGCGCCAGCGGCTTCCTGCTCAAGGACGCGCGGCCCGATGAACTCCTCGCCGGGATCCGGGCGGTGGCGGCGGGCGACGCGATCATCGCTCCCGCTCTCACCCGCCGTCTCCTGGACGAGTTCACCCGTCACCCTCCGGCGTACGGCGCGGGCGGCCCGGGGGCCGCGGACCCGAGGCTCGGCTCCCTGACCGGCCGCGAGCGGGAGATCCTGGTCGCCATCGGCAAGGGCTGGACCAACGGGGAGATCGCCGCGCACTTCGTCGTGGCCGAGTCCACCGTCAAGACCCATGTCGGCCGTGTCCTCGCCAAGATCGGCGCCCGCGGCCGCGTGCAGGCGGTGATCTTCGCCTACGACCACGGACTGGCCCGCCCGAACACGGACTGAGGTTACTCGGCCGACCAAGGGGCGCGGGGAACCGCGCACAGAACCACAACCCCGGCACCCTGGGAACCCGGTCAGCCCATGGGCTTTTCGGGGGGTGAGAAGGCGGTCGCGCGTAGGAGGCCCGTGCCGCGGGCGCGGTCACGGCGTCACGGCGTGAGCAGCAGGCTGTTGGCGCGCTCCTTGGCGGCAGCATAACGCTTTGCCACGTCCTGCCAGTTGACGACCTTCCACATGGCCTCGATGAAGTCGACCTTCTGGTTCTTGTACTGGAGATAGAAGGCGTGCTCCCAGGCGTCGAAGACCAGGATCGGGGTGGCGCCCTGGCCGACGTTGCCCTGGTGGTCGTAGACCTGCTCGACGATCAGCCGACCACTCAGCGGCTCGTAGGCGAGAACGCCCCAGCCGGAGCCCTGCGTCGTGGCGGACGCCTTGGACAGCTGGGCCTTGAAGTTCTGGAACGAGCCGAAGGACTGGGCGATGGCGTCCGCGAGTTCGCCGACGCCGTCCTTCTCCAGCGGTTCGCCGCCGCCGTCGCCGGTCATGTTGTGCCAGTAGATGGAGTGCAGGATGTGCCCGGAGAGATGGAAGGCCAGGTTCTTCTCCAGGCCGTTGATCGAGCCCCATGACTCCTTGTCCCGGGCCTCGGCGAGCTGTTCCAGGGTGTCGTTGGCGCCCTTCACATAGGCGGCGTGGTGCTTGTCGTGGTGCAGCTCGATGATCTCGGGGCTGATGACCGGAGCGAGCGCCGAGTAGTCGTACGGAAGCTCCGGGAGCGTGTAGACCGGCATGTCCAACATCCTCCGTGATGATTGCGAACCATGTGCAACTGCACGCTAGCAGCAAGAAGCGTGAGGAGCGATCAGGCTGGGGACCTAGGACCCGGTGCCGTCTCGGTCACGGCTGCCCGGCCGTTCCGCCTCGCCGCCCGGACGCAGCCCGGCGGGACGTCCGGCAAGCGGCACATGCAGACACCTTGTCGCTCAGCGATACGCGGCTCTATGCTCCCGAACTGACTCGCCAGTAACTAAGCCTCGACTCAACGCAGTTCGGCGTACGACGTGCCCGGCAGCCCGCTTGAGATGCCCGTCGCCACCAGCCGGGGACGCCCCCTCCGCAGCACCCTCGTCCGCGCCTCGCAAGGCCGGCGCGCGAAGGCCACGCACCACGACGTCCCGGCACGACAGCAGCCGGCAGACGGTGAGTCAGCGCGCCTACGCCACACGGAGCTTGACGCAGCAGAGAGTGAGAGCCGCATGAACCGACCCGAACCCCGCCCCGAGCCCGGCGCCGCACCGGCCGCGCCACGCGGCAACGTCTCCCCCGCCGCACCGCCACGCGGTCGCCGCGTCGCCGTGTCCCTGGCCGCACTCGTGTGTCTGGGCGTCCCGGGCGTCGCCCCCGCCACGGCCGCGCCCCAGAGCGAGGTCGTCTCGCGGGGAGTCACCATTCCGGCCTTCTACACGCCGCCCGACTCCCTGCCCGCGGCCAACGGCGCCCTCGTCCGCACCGCTCCCCTCCCCCTGGCGCTGAGCCTGCCCGGCCTCGACGGGAAGCCCCTGCCCGGCACCGCGACCCGCCTCATGTACAAGTCCACCGACGCGTCGGGCCGGCCGGTCGCCGTGACCGGCGCCTACCTCGAACCCTCGGCGGCCTGGAAGCACGGCGGCCCCCGCCCGCTGGTGGCCCTCGCGCCGGGCACCATGGGCCAGGGCGACCAGTGCGCGGCCTCCCTCGGCCTCGAACACCCGATCGTCTTCAACGGCCGTACGGTGTCCGTCGGTTACGAGGACCTGGCCGTCTACCGGCTGCTGTCCGCCGGGGTGGCGGTCGTCGTCACCGACTACGTCGGACTCGGCGCGACAGACCGGCTCCACACGTACGTCAACCGTCTCGACGCCGCACACGCCGTACTCGACGCCGTACGCGCCGCCCGCAACCTGCCGGGCGCATCGGTCAGTTCGGCCTCGCCCACCGGTTTGTACGGCTACAGCCAGGGCGGCGGAGCCGGCGCGGCGGCCGCGGAGCTGCAGCCCGCCTACGCCCCCGACATCACCCTGGCCGGCACCTACGCCGGCGCCCCGCCCGCGGACCTGGCCGCGGTGGTCAAGGGCATCGACGGCAGCGCCCTGGCGGGCGCCCTGGGCTGGTCGGTCAACGGCTTCCTGCAGAGCGACCCCGCGCTGCGGGCCGTAGCCGACCGGCATCTCAACACCGCGGGGAAGAACGCGCTGCACGACCTGTCGACCATGTGCGTCGGTGACGCCATCCTCGGCTACGCCTTCACGAAGAGCACGTCCTGGACCCGCGACGGGGAGTCGCTGACCGAGGTGGTCAACAGCGAGCCCCTGCTGCGCGCCACCCTCGACGCGCAGCGCATCGGCACCCTGACGCCCACCAGCCCCGTACGCCTGGCGACCGGCGTCCAGGACGACATCGTTCCGCACGCCCAGGCCCGCCGGCTCGCCCTCGACTGGTGCGCCAAGGGAGCCGACGTCACCTATAAGGCGATCGTCCTGCCCAACCTGGGCGACAAGCTCCTCACCAACCACCTCGTCCCCCTGCTGACCGACCAGACCGCGGCCATCACCTGGCTCACCCAGCGCCTCTCCGGCACCCCCACCACCCCCAACTGCGCAACCCTGCCCAGCCAACCCTGACCCCGAGCACGTATGACAAACCCCCTGTGCTGGACCCCTCTGTTCTGGGCCCCTCTGTTCTGGGCCCCTCTGTTCTGGGCGCGTCGCCGCTTCCGGACGCCGGTGTAACGGATCCGCTGCGCCGGTCGTCGTAGGGCGTAACAGGGTGTTCCCTTGCCGTCTCCCGGCCGGTGGGAGCGGTGTGGTGGTTCGCCGGACGGCCGGAGTACACGGGAGTCGAGGGACGTGAGCGATGAAGTGTCGTGGTACCGCGAGTACTTCAAGGAGACTTACGACACCTGGATCGCCGTGGCCGGACGAGTCGGCGTGCGCGACCACAGCGCCCGCCACGACATCGTCCAGCAGGTCTTGAAGGAACTCTGGGAGTGCCGCGAGCGCATAGCCGCCGACCGGCGGGTCCTGGACGCCTTCATGTACAAGCGGGTGAAGAACCGTGTGATCGACCGCTGGAAAGCCGCTGAGCGGCGGCCTGAAGTACCCGTCGGCGAATTCCTGGGCGAGCTGCAGCCGGTGGGCGTGCCGGACACACGTGCCTACTCGGACGGCGACTGGGCGGAGACCATCGACGCCAAGAAGTGGCTCGTCGACCTGGTCAACTCGTTGGACGAACGGGATCGCGGCCACGTGATCCTGGTCGCCCTCGGCGTCCCGCCGCAAGTCCGGGCCGAACTCCTGGGCATCACGGAAGGTAACGAACGGGTCAGGTGGCACCGACTCAGAAAACGACTCGCAGCTCTCATCGAGAAACCGGAGACGGAAGGGCAGGGGACAGCAGAATGAACGACAACAGGAAGCCTGCGGAGTCCGACTCCGTGGATCACATGCTCAAGGAGCTGGCCGACTGGTTCACCACTCCCGTAGCGCCGCACACCCCCGATCACACCCTGGACGAGATCCTGGAGCGGATCACCACCGACGACAGCGAGACGGTGAGCGAGGAACCCGGCATCGATCACCGCCTCTCTCATCTGCGCGACATGATGAGGCGTGTGAACGAAGACATGCGCCTACGAAGCCGGAAATGGCATGTGTACACGCTCGCACCACTGACGGACTGGACCACGGTTCGTCCCACGGGTAAGCCGATTTTCCGGATGCTGCTTCAGGAGATCGACAGCGAGGCGAAAGCGGTACTGGAAATCGCGCGGGCAGGTGCGTACCCGGCACACGACAGCGTGCCGTGGGCTGTCAGCCTGAAGCGGTACGCAGATACGCGGGACGTGGCCCATGCCGCGCCGTGGGAGCGCCTTCTTGATGCGCTTGATGCGCCCCCGGCGCCCGGCTTCGTGCTGCTGTTCGTCGACGAGGGGATGAATGTCACAGCGGCGGATCTGCATGACATGAGACTGCAAAAGGCGAGGAACCTCCACGGTGAGCAGAGAGCGGCACAGAAAGAAGAAGTCCTTCTTTCCGTGATCCGTGAGGTTCTGGGACGGGAAGAGGTGGCCCCACAGGATGACCTCCTCCAGCTAGGCGTAGACAGTGTGTTGTGCGCGCAGATTGCGCATGCGGCAAAGCAACGCGGCCTGAAAATCCCCGTATCACTGATCATGCAAGGCATCTCGGTCGCAGAGCTGGCCGGCGCGGCGCAAGAAACAGAGCCTGACCGTTCCCCTGGAGGCGAATCGGGTGCGCTGCTCAGCGGAGTGAGCCGGTTCGCAACTCCGTCTGCCGTCCGACCGCCATCGATGAACTTCCTTGTCCTCGCGGAGGGAAGCTTCCTCGACGAAGAGCCCTCAAAGTCGGCTGCTGCGCAATCTGTGGCGAGCATGATTGCATCACTGATCAAGTAGCACTGGCTCATGTAACGGATGCGGGCCGAGCGACGTGTACTGCGTGAGACCACCAACGAGTTGAGGGCGGCGGAGAAGTCCCCTGGTGATCTCCAGCCATTGTGACAATGAATGGAGTACGCAGTGCACGCCAAGCGCATGTTCAAGTCCGTGTCCCGTCAGAATGCAGACCGCCCGCCCTACGGGCAGCGGATCTCCGCCTGGTGGCGCCGCAACCGCAGGGCCGTCCGGAGGCGCTTCGTACTCGGCCTCGCGTCCGGCGCCGGCACCAGCTGCATGACACTGATCGCCGTATACGCCCAACACCGCGGCTAACACGACCCCACGACGCCCGGCCGAGCCGACATGGGCGCCGGTGGCTTCATTGACCTACGAAGAGGCCGTCACGAAAGACCGGAAAGGGTCTCCGACCTGGAGCAGGGATCCTTTCCCTGGCGAAGCCGCAGGGGCGGCAGACGAGTCGGGCTGTACGCCGGGTTCTGCCCCGCTCAGGGAGCGATCACGCTCTGACCTGCACGTTTACGGGCATCCAGCGGCTGGTCTCGCCCTCTGGGACTTCTCAGGGACTTTCAGCCGAGGTCCGTGAACCACGCCTCGATGGCAGACAGCCCACGCGCGCCGGCCTGCGGCATGAAGTGCGTGTACGTCCGGAGCGTGAACGCCGGGTCGGAGTGACCCAGCCACTTCGCGAGCGAGACGATCGACTCACCGGCTTCGAGCATCACCGAAGCGTACGTGTGACGCAAGATGTGGAAGCCGTGCTCGCGGCTGGGCTCCCAGACGCGCGACGGCTTCTCGCCGGGCTGCCGCTTGAGCAGCGGCGGGATGACTCCCACGTCGGCGAGCGCGGGCTTCCACGCCTTTGTGTTCCAGGTGGTGCGGTTGATCGCGCCGCGCCGGCCGGTGTACACGAGCAACGGGACGGTGACCTTCCGCCGGTCCTCGCGCGCGAGGTCGGGCTCCTCGGGGTCCAGCCACGGCAGGGTAACGTCGAGCGGTTCGAAGCGTTCCTGGTGAGTGAGGAGCCGCTTCGCGAGCACCTTCGGCAGCGGCACGTCGCGTTCCTTGCCGCCTTTGGGCGGGCCGAAGTACAGGCGCGACTTGTACATGAGGATCTGCCGCTCTATGTGGACGAAGTCTCCACGGATGTCACCTGGGCTGAAGCCGAACGTCTCCCCCTGTCGGAGTCCGCATCCGACGCCGAGGTCGAGCGCGATCCGGTAGCGGTCGGCCAGCGCCTCTCGTACAGCGTCGACACGGTCCTGCTCCCAGGCGCGAGCCTTGCGCTCCGGCTTCTTCGGCGGCTTGATGGAGCTGTTGCCCTTGCACGGGTTGCGGTACAACCGCTTGTCCTCGACTGCGGCCTGCATGATCGCCTTGAGGTACACCCACGCGACGTAGGCCGTACTCGACGCCACCGCCCTCTGCACATCGGCCGACCACTTACGCAGCTCCGCGACGCCGACGTCCCTCAGCGCCAGGTCTCCGAGCTGCGGCAGCACCTGCCCCCAGATCCGGTGCCTCATGCTTTCCAGCGTCTGGGCGGGATGCACCTGGGACGGCCACCAGTGCTTCTCGACGTACTCACGAAGGCTGATTGCGCCGTCTCGCGCGTCGATGAAATCTCCTCGACGCGTGTCGGTCTGTGCCTCGGCCAGCCACGCCTTGGCGTCCGCGACCGTGTCGAAGGACCGATCACGGACTCCCGGTATCCCCTTGACGCGGTAGCGGGTGCACTTGCCCCACAGCGCGGTGCGTTCGCGCTTGCCCGTCTCCTTGTTCGGCCGCTTCTTGAGCCACCGGTCCTCTATGTAGCCCGCCATGCACTACTTCTCCTTGACCTGGCCATTGGTTCTCGCGGCGCGACTCGCGGCGCGATCAAACACACAGACGATCTCCGTGTGCATGAAATTCCGAGTGCTGCTGGATTCCTCGAAACCGTTCTCCCAGGTCAAGCAGCCCGGCGTCGGTCCCGCTGCTGCGGCGCCTTGTTCAGCGGGTTGAGGGCCGGGTTCGACCGCGAGTCCGCCTGCTCCTGCTCGCTCAGCCACGCATCGAGCGCGTCCCGGCGGTACATGACCCTTCCACCGGGGCCCATACGGAAGCTGGGCGGCCCTTGCCGGCGGTGACGCCAGACGTAGAGGGTGTTCACTGAGATGCCCATGTACTGCGCTGCGCTCTGAACGTTCAGGAACGCAGCCTCAACGGCAGGCTTGGACTGGTTACGCATCGCGTGTCTCCGAGGTAAGCGCTGCCGAGGCAGCGGTCGTTCCGCCCTCCCGCTCACCGCGCAGCGAAGCCGCACGGATCACTGCTGGCGAGCAGGATCAGGATCCGGAGAATCAGTGGTTTGGTGCGGCTGTCCCGCCGTGATAGGGCACAGCCGTGCCGCTCGGGCCAGCACGCGTACGCCCCGCCACGTCACCTGACCACGTGGCGACCGCGCTGCTCGCGGTACCTCTGACCGGGTCTGACGCCAGTTCAAAATCCTTTGCACCCACAGCGTTTCAGCGTGCTGTAGCTCGGGAATCAAGGGTGCTGTACGCATCTACAGCACTTGAGACCGAAGGAGTACAGCACGATGCATCGCCTTCAGCCCATCGCGAATGGTCTGCACACCGACCACCCCGTACCTGGTCTGCCGTTCGTGGACGACACCCACATCCCCGTCAGCGATCCCACCGCAGTAGAGGCCATCGGCCGCCACGAAGAAGGCGGCACCTGGGGGCGCTGGGACAGGGACGGATCCGCCGAAGGTGCGTGGCTTGCGTTCACAACCGACCCGATCCGCCATGACCTGGCCTGGGTCATCCGCCACCATCCCGAGCGCGGACGCACAGTCCTCTTGATTCACGACGCGGACGCCTCGCCCTGGCACAGCAACTGGTGGGGCCCCCAGCTCCTGTTCCGCCAGGGCGGCTATTGGTGGGACGGAACCAGCTGGTACCGCCCCGAACAAGTCTGGGACGCCGCCAGCGAGCACTACGACCGGCGCTTGGTCAAAGCCGCCATCACCATCACCGCTGACGACCTCCTTGACGACAACGCCCATCCCACCGGTGGGCGCATCCTGAAAGTGGCCAATCTCGATCTCGACGGCCCTCTCCCCGACCAGTGGAACGACCATCTCGCCTTGTGGGCCTCGCACCGCCCCAACGACGCTCTCCCGCTGTCCCGGTGCGTGGTACGTGTGTCCGCGCCCGAACTCGCCGCGGATCAGCTCATCGGTGTACCCGAGATGGCTGAGATCGGCGGTATCGCTGCCTCTACCCTGCGGGCCTACATCTCCCGCGGCGAAAGCGACGTCCCTCCGCCCCAAGCCACGGTCAACGGCCGTAATCTCTGGGCCCGCCCAGTGGCCCAGGACTGGGCCGAACAACGCCGCCGTTCACCCGAAAGTGCCGCCGCCACACTTAGCTCCAGCGACGACACCGGCCTGCCGGTGGGAGCCGCTGAGTTGCGGCAGCGATTGGCCCGCCGGTTCTTCGGCGTCCTGTGGGAGCGGCCCGACTGGCGCAAACGCTGGGCCATGCGCCATCGCAACGAAGCCGCTGTTCAGGAGGTCTCCGATGAACTCGCCTGGAGCATCGCCGCCGACACCAAAAGCATCATCAACCCCTACGACCTGGCCACCACCATCCGGCACGCCATCCTTGACGAGTTCGCCTCCGGCCAGGAACTCGATAAAGCCACCGACGGTAAGGATTCGCCCTTCTACGGCATCGCAACACCCGTGGCAAAGACCTTGGACTGGCTCATCGGGCACCATCCTCAAGCTGCCCACCATGTCATCGGCGAGATCATCGGGGATGCCGAGCGTCGGCTGGACATCCCACGCGACGTCAGCGCCGCCTCCCTCCGCACAGCCCTCGGATTGGACAGCCGACTGCCTCGTCAAGTGCGGCTGGACTTCCTTGAGCGAGTCCTCCCGCCGAAGTCCGGCCAGTGACAGCGACGTTGGCTTGACTGCTGCATCGGCCCCGCCCGAGCAGACGGTCAAGACACGAATCGGAGAACCGAGAACGCGGCTCCACAGATACCCAGTCTGGCGGACGGCTTGTTTGGGACGAGCGCCGTGTCGGCTCCATCCCTTGTTGTCAGTGGTCGTCGCTACTGTGGCTCTGGCGGCCTTTCACGAAGGAAAGGTGGTATTGAGTGGCCAACATCGTCTGGCACACGAAGTTCCAGATCTTACTTGATCTGACCAAGGACGACCTTGATCATCCGGAACTTCCTGATCTGTGGGAGACGATCTACCGGACAGACCGGTACTACGGGCAATGCGGCGTACGGGTGCAGCAGCGGGACTTGCAATGCGGGGGCGTATGCCGGGACGCGGGCGTGGAGGCCTGGATGCACCTGCGCTTGCGCGCCAACGGGCGCCGCGAGGCGGTTCACGAGAGACGTGAAGACGAAGCCCGCCATACCGTCCCGATGAGCGATGAGCACAAGGCCTACCAGGAGCGGATCCTGCGCGCCGCTGGGGAAGGTGGCTTCCGCAGCGATAGTGAAGTACGCACACGTGTGGGCCGTAGCTGGATACAGACCGACACCCTCGTCGAAGGAGCCGACGGACGCCGCATCGGCTGGGAAGTCCAACTGTCCTCGGTGGGCAGTGATGGGCTTCGCGGGGTCCGCGCCCGCGCGGCCAAGGCAGAAAAGAACGGGATCACGCCCGCTTGGCACACCGACCGCGCCGACTACGCCCAGCGACACGACACCCACTGGACCCGTAGTAACAGTCTCCCCGCCTACGTCATCGCCAGGACTGGTGACCTGCGTGTCATCTCCGGCTTCCGCAAGCTGGACTTCTGGCGCTGCGACGTTCACGCCGTGCACCCCTGCCCCCATGGCGTACGCCGTTGCGGCAAAGCCCACGCCACGCCGACGCCCAAGGACGTGCTCTTCGACGACCTGGTCCGTCAGACAGCCGCCGGCACCATCGTGCCGATCCAGTTCCGCACCGCCACCAAGTTCCACCGCTTCTGGGTCACCAGCATCGACCAGGACCGCTACAACGACCTCCTCAGCGATGCCACCGCTCTTCCCCCAGCCAAGGATGACAGCACCGCTCCGACCCGCGCTAGCCACAACCGACCCACCTGCCGACCCGAGCTCATGGCTACCAGGCTTACCCCGCCAGCGCTACCGACCGACCAAGGCGTTGCGATGCTCCCGCTGGTGCCCACCCAGCCCACGGTGTCCCCTCCGGAAGCAAGTACCGAACCGGCAGATCGTCCAACCACACCACCCGAAAAGAACCACTCACAGCACTCCGGCCTGGAGGGGCGCTCAGGACTCCCTGACACGCTGATCACACTCCAGCAGGAAGCCGACAACGAACATCGAAAGCTGCAGCAGCTGAATGGGGACGAAGAGCGTACACAGCAGCGGCTGATGTGGTTCAAAGCAGCAAACGCCGCACAGTCCGCAGTAACCCGGTACGCGCGCACCAAGCACCTCAACCGCTACGAGGTCGAGAAGGAACTGCGCCGCATCGTCCGCGGCATGGGAGAACCGTCGGACATGTAGCAACCCGCTGATGGAGGCGCGCGTTGCGCCACCCAGCTGTCACAGATCCGTCAGTGATTTAGCCGGTCCCGTTGAATCAAAAGCTCACTCGCGATCACGGCGCCCTGTGTCGCATGATCGGAAAGATCCATTTTTCGCAGATCAGAGCACATGTCGCCGCCCCTCTACCCATGCCCTACGACGCACCATGCAAAGGCGTCCGCGCTCCCCTGGTTCCGTACCGTGAAAAGCTAGCCCCGGACAGCGCCCCAGGGTCCCGACCCAGGCCCTCTTGTCGAGATCGAACAAGGCACTCTCGAAGACCCGTGATCACGACTACACTGCCCTTCGATCTTCATACCGTGATCACTATGGGCACGATGGAGCTGGCCTTGACCAGGAGGGCTCTCAGGTATCGAGGGCATCGCACCGCCCTCAGATCATTCAGGAGACAGAAGCCTCTCGATCCGCTCTACGAGTTGCCGAACTTCTCTACGATACGGGCTGCCCTTCTCAAGCCACCGCGCCGTGTATGAGATCAGCTGAGACAAGGGAACGCCGACAGACTCACTAACCTCGCGCTTTCATGGCGTGCTCGTCCACGTCTTGATCAAATAAACGGAGAGTGCTCCTGACCTGCAACGATGGGACTTGTCTAGGGTCCTGTTG